>DAOLIU010000001.1:0-77198 GCA_035328385.1 Nitrospira sp.
TCGTGACCGGGTCGGCGAGCGGGATCGGGCTGGGCGCGACCGAGCGCTTCCTGCGCGAGGGCATGAAGGTCGTGATGGCCGACGTCGAGAAGTCGACGCTCGAGCGCGAGGCGGCGCGGCTGCGGGGCGCGGGCGGCGACGTCCTGCCGCTCGCGCTGGCGGATCAGGCGGCGGCGGCCGGCCGTTGCCGCCTGCTGAACCACTATGGACCGACGGAGACCACGATCGGATGCCTGACGTTTCCCGTCGAGCTGCAGGACGGAGAGGCGAAGCTCTCCGCGACCGTGCCGATCGGCCGTCCGATCGACAACGCGGAGGTTTACGTCCTGGACGAGCGGCTCGAGCCGGTTCCGGCCGGGGTGCCGGGGGAAGTTTATCTCGGCGGAGCTGGACTGGCCCGCGGCTATCTCGGCCGGCCCGATCTCACGGCTCAACGGTTCGTGCCCCATCCGCTGGCGTCGGAACCGGGAGGGCGGCTCTACAAGACCGGGGACCTCGCGCGCCTCCTGCCGGACGGCACCGTCGAGTTTCTCGGGCGCGCGGATTTCCAGATCAAGCTCCGGGGGTACCGCATCGAATTGGGTGAGATCGAAGCCCGCCTCGCCGAACATCCCGGCGTTCAGCAGGCGGTCGTGACGGCGCGCCAGAACGGCGCCGGCGAGAAGTACCTGGCCGCCTATGTCGTGCCGGGCGATGCCACCGGCGAACCGTCCGGCTGGCGCGAATTCCTGAAGGAACGGTTGCCGGACTACATGATTCCCTCCGCGCTGGTCTGCCTGCCGGCGCTGCCGTTGAATCAGAACGGAAAGGTCGACCGGGCGCTCCTGCCCGATCCCGAGGAATATCTGGCGGCGAGCCGGCGGTACGCGGCGCCACGCAATCCGACGGAAGAGATGCTGGCCGGCATCTGGGCGACCATTCTGAAGCGGGAGCCGATCGGCATCCACGACAATTTCTTCGATCTCGGCGGACACTCCCTGCTGGCGACGCAGGTGATGGCGCGGGTCCGGTCGGTCTTTCGCGTAGACCTGCCGCTGCGGACCCTGTTCGAGGCGACCACGGTGGCCCGGCTGGGGGAAGCGGTGGAGTCTGCCAGGCTGCAGGCGGGAGACGGGGACGTGCCGACGATTTCACGGGCGGAGCGTGACGGGACGATTCCGTTGTCGTTCGCGCAGCAGCGCCTGTGGGTCTTGACTCAACTGGAGCCGGACGGCGCCTCCTACAATCTTCCGATCGCGCTGCGGCTGTCCGGTGTGCTCGATTGCGCCGCTTTGGAACGAAGCGTCAACGAGCTGGTCCGCCGCCACGAAGTCCTGCGGACGACGGTGTCCCTGTCGGACGGCCAGCCGGTTCAAATCGTGGCGCCGGTGCAGACGATGTCCCTGCCGGTGGTCGCGCTCGATCATTTATCCGGCTCGGAGCGCGAAGCGGCGGTGCTGCGGCTCGCCACGGCCGAAGCGCAGCGCCCGTTCGAATTGGCCTACGGCCCGATGCTGCGCGTGACGCTGCTCAAGCTCGACGCGGAGGAGCACGTGCTGCTCCTGACGATGCACCACATCGTGTCGGACGCCTGGTCCTCGCATATTTTGGTGCGGGAGATGACCGAACTGTATGTCGCCCAGGTTCAGGGCAGACCGGCATCGCTGCCCGAGTTGCCGGTTCAATATGCGGACTTTGCGATCTGGCAGCGGCGGTGGCTGTCCGGTGCGCGTCTCGAGCGCGAGCTCGATTACTGGAGGGATCGGCTGGCCGGCGGGCTCGAGCCGTTGGACCTTCCGATGGCCCGCCCGCGTCCTCCGGTTCAGACGTCGCACGGCGCGGTGCTGACCATGCCCTTGTCGCCGGAATTGTCCGCCGCGATGACCGAGCTCAGCCGGCGCGAGGGCCTGACGCTGTTCATGACCCTGCTGGCCGGTTTTTATGCGCTGCTGTTCCGGTACACGGGCCGGCCCGACCTGGTCGTCGGGTCGCCCATCGCCAACCGCACGCGCAGCGAAATCGAAGGGCTCATCGGCTTCTTCGTGAACACGCTGGCCCTGCGGGCCGACCTGTCGGGACACCAGACGGTCCGCCAGCTCCTGGCGCTGGTCCGGCAGGTCTGTCTCGGCGCCTATACGCACCAGGACGTGCCGTTCGAAAAGCTGGTCGAGGTGTTGCAGCCGGTTCGCGACGTCAGCTACTCGCCGATCTTCCAGGTCATGTTCGAGCTGCAGAACGCGCCGACGTCCGAGCTGGCCGTGCCGGGTCTCCGCATCGCCGCGGTCGACGTGGCACCGTTGACGGCCAAGTTCGATCTGACGCTGGCGTTGTGCGAGACCGAGGGCGGCCTCACGGCCTCTATGGAATACAACACCGATCTGTTCTCCGCCGAGAGCGTCGAACGCATGCTCCGGCACTACGAACTGATCCTGAGGGACATGGCGGCCCGGCCCGATGCCACGGTCGAGGAACTGCGCCTGTTGACCGGCGAAGAAGAAGGCCGCCTGTTGGCCGAGTGGAATGCCGGTCCGCCTCTCCGCGTCCCGGACCGATCTTTCTCTCAATTGTTTGAGGAACAGGCATCGGCGACTCCGGACGCCACGGCGGCCGACTGTTTGGACCGGCGCGTGACGTACCGCGAGCTGAACCGGCAGGCCGACCGGGTCGCCCATGCATTGTTGGCCAGGGGAGCGGGACCGGAAACGGTCGTGGCACTTCTGGGCGATCGTGGCGTGGACTTTCTCGCGATGCTGCTGGGAATTCTCAAGGCTGGGGCCGTCTATCTGCCGCTGGACGCTGGGCACCCCGATCATCGTCTGGCGCACATGCTCGGCGAGAGCCGTGCCGCCTTGTTGCTGACCACGGAAAGCCACCGGCGGCGGATGAAGCCGGTGTTGGACGCACGTGCGGAGGGGGCAAGGCCGGCCTTGCTCACGATGGAATGGATCCAGGGATCGGTGACGGCGGATCGCTATTCGAGCGCGCCGAGGCACGCGGCGGAAGCCGCCTACGTGATCTATACCTCGGGATCCACCGGTGTGCCCAAGGGCGCCATTGTCGAACATCGCGGGATGCTCAATCATTTGTGGGGGAAAATTTCGACCCTGCAATTGACGGCCGGCGACGTGATCGCCCAGACCGCATCCCCATGCTTCGACATTTCCGTCTGGCAGTTCCTGGCTCCGCTCTTGTGCGGCGGACAGGTCTGTATCGTGCCCGATGAGATCGCCCACGATCCGGCGCGGCTGTTGCGCCACGCCGAGACCGCGGGGATCACGATTCTGGAAACCGTGCCGGCGCTCCTGCAGGGCCTGCTCGATGCAGCGGATCCCGAGGCCGATCAGCGGCCGGAGCTCGGACGGCTGCGGATGGTCCTGCCCACGGGAGAGGCGTTGCCCGGTCCGCTGTGCCGGCGATGGCTCGCACGCTATCCGTTGGTTCCGCTGGTCAATGCCTACGGTCCCGCGGAATGCGCGGACGACGTGACCCTGCACCGCATCACCGAGAGTCCGGACGAGCGCGACGCCTACATGCCGGTCGGCAGGCCCGTACCCAATCTTGAAGTGTATGTCTTGTCGCCCTCTCTCGCACCGGTGCCAATCGGAGTCGTGGGGGAGTTGTGCGTGGCGGGCGCCGGGGTCGGGCGAGGGTATCTGCGCAATCCGGCCAAGACGGCCGGCGTGTTCGTGCCCCATCCCTTCGGCAACGAACCGGGCGCCCGCCTGTATCGGACCGGCGACATGGCCCGATATCTGTCCGACGGGACCGTCCAGTTTCTCGGCCGGATCGATCAGCAGGTGAAGGTGCGGGGCTTCAGGATCGAGCTGGGAGAAATCGAATCACAGTTGATGGAGCATCCGGACGTCCACGAGGCCGCGGTCGTGGCCAAGGCGGATGCCAGAGGAGACAAACGGCTCATCGCCTATGCCGCGGGCCGTGCCACCCGCGAAGTGCTCCGCGATTTCCTGCGCGAGCGGCTGCCCGACTACATGGTGCCGTCGGCGATCGTGATGCTGGAGTCATTGCCCCGCAATGCCAACGGCAAGATCGATCGCCGTTCGTTGCCGGAGCCGACCGGGCGGGACCCGCAGCAGACGTTCGTGGCGCCTCGCACGGACGTGGAGGCGCAGCTCGCGCGTGAATGGGCCGAAGTGCTGGGTCTGCCGCAAGTGGGCGTTCACGACAACTTTTTCGATCTCGGCGGCCACTCGCTGACGGCGGTGCAGCTGGTCTCCCGCGTCCAACGGACGATCGGAACTCCGATCTCGCTGCTCGACCTCTTTCAAGCTCCTACCGTCGCAGGCTTGGCGGAACGGATTTTCGGTCCGACCGAGCCGAGCTCGTCCCCGCTGGTCGTGCTTCAGGAGGGACGCGGAGGCACGCCCCTGTTCTGCTTCGATCCCACCGGGACGCATGTGTCGGCCTATCAATCGCTCGCCTATGCCTTGGGGGAGGACCGACCGGTCTACGGATTGGCCTTGAGCTGGATCTTCGCTGAACCGTGGAATGCGTTGTCGCTCGATCTCGTCGGGGCGCGCTACTGCGCGCTCATCCGCGAACGGCAGCCGGAGGGGCCGTACCATCTGCTTGGATGGTCCAACGGCGGGGCCATCGCCCTGGCCGTGGCGCGGTTTCTCGAACAGCAGGGGCAACAGCCGGCTTTTCTCGGGATTCTCGATACGCAGCCCCAAATTGTCGTGGAATCCGGGCTCTCGGTCGGGGAAGAACTCCTCCATTATGTACAGGGAGACCGGAAGGAGCTGTTTCTGGCCCTGCCCGCCGCCGAGCGGCAGGCGCTCAAGGACGAGCTGGAACGGCTGGGTGAAGAGGATCGGGTGGAGTATGCGATTCGATGGGCGCGGGACCGACGTCTGTTGTCCCGCGAGGAGTCCGACGCCTCGATGGCCGCGCTGAAAGTTGCCTATGCATTGGATCGGGAGACGGCCAGAGTATTGCGCGCCGCGGCGCAAGATCCCCTGCGGACGCCGATTCACGCCTGGTGGACCAGCGCCACGTTGAGCAAGCGGGGAGGGGCGCCCGTCGATTGGACCGGCTGCACCAGCGGCCCGGTGGAAATCAAGACGATCGCCGGGGAACACATGGACGCGGTCCAGAGCATTCAGGTTCACCAGCAGATCAGCGAGATTCTCGCGCGACAGACGGAAGCCCGGCGGGAACGCTGAAGGCCGATCCGTCGTGTCACGACGGTCGAGGCAACGGACGCGCCAAGGGGTCTGAAAGGAGCCGCATGGAGTTCAATCCCGATAGCAACGAGAAGCTCAAGATCGTGCTCAACACGTATCGGGTGTTTGGGTTCTGGGAGACGCTCAAGGAAATCATTCTTTATCTCCTCAGCCAGAAGCCGGCCGATGATTTCGACCGAAAGTACGGGGTTTCGACGTCGGAACAAGCGGAATCGTCGGAGGCGGGCATTGCAGACGAGACGGCCAGGAGTCTGGCGGTCGCCTATGTGCCGTCGAGAGAGGTCGTCATCCGGCACATTCTGCAGCACACGACGAAGGGTCTCGACCTCAAAGAGTATTCCTTCATCGATCTGGGATGCGGCAAGGGACGCGCCTTGATCGTGGCCGCGCAATTGCCGTTCAAGGAAGTGATCGGCGTCGAGCTGTCTCCATTGCACAGCGAGGTGGCCGCGGCGAACATCGAGCGGTATCTGGCCGATCCGAAGCACATCGCCGCCTGCCGGAACGTGCGGGTGAATTGCGCCAATGCGGTCGACTTCGAGTTCCCCGAGAGCGATGTGCTCATATACATGTACCGGCCGTTCCTCGGGCCGGTCTTCCGGGGCGTGGCCGACAACCTGCGCCGGTTCCAAGCGACGACCGGGCGCCGCGTCTTGATCGCCTATTCCTGTCCGGTCGAGGAACTGATGCTCGGACAGTATGCGGGATTCGTCAAACGGACGGAATATCAAGTCATCTCCATGGACTATTCCTGGAGCTTGTGGGAGTGCCGCGCCCAGGGGGAACCGGTGCTCTCGGTGAGCCGGGCTGATTGACCGCGCCTGCAGGGCTCGGGCCGTTCCTGCCGTTCTTGTGGTGAGCGGGGAGCCGGCCAGGACCGGGGCGCCGCTCGCTGGTCGATCCGTTGCATTTGACGAAAGAATGGGCTCACAATGCGCCATGAATCGCGGGCTGGTCCGCGATTCGCGCGAATTGATCGGTAGCGATGAATCTAAAGGGATTGTCGATTGTCTTCGTGGTGGCGGCACTGGCGGTCGTTCTGGTCGTGCGCCTGTGGGACCGCTCCGGCGACGAGTCGGCGGTTGCGCGGGAACCCTCGAGCAAGTCGATGCTGGTCGAGATGTCCCAGGCCACGGTCGGTGCCATCAACGAATCGATTCAGGCGGTCGGGACCCTGCAGGCGATCGCCTCGATCACGATCCGGCCCGAGATTCCCGGCATCATTCGGAAGATTCATTTTTCGGACGGACAATTGGTCGACCGCCTGGCGCCGCTCGTGGAGCTGGATCAGGAAGAGCTGCAGGCGCAGGCCAGCCAGGCCGTGGCCCAGGAACGGCTTGCACAACTGACGTATGAGCGGCTCAAACGGCTGTCGGCGCAGCAGACCACCATCGTGCCGGCTCAGCAGGTGGACGAAGCGCGCCTCGCCCTGCAAGCCGCGGCGGCCAACAGCGTGTTGTTCGGCACCCGCTTGAAGAAGACCATGATCAAGGCGCCGTTTGCCGGGACGGTAGGATTGCGCCGTGTCTCGGTCGGCGACTACGTGCAGCCGGGGCAGGACCTGGTCAATCTCGAAGACCTGCAGACGCTGCACGTGGACTTCAAGGTGCCGGAGGTGTGGCTGAGCCGGCTGTCCATCGATCAGGCCGTCGGCGTCGTCACCGACGCGTTTCCCGGGCTGACTTTTCATGGCACGGTGACGGCCATCGATCCGCGGGTCGATTCGGTGAACCGGACCGTCGCGGTGAGAGCGGTCGTGCCGAATCCGGACGGCCGGCTTCGTCCCGGGTTGTTCGCCACGGTCAGCGTGATGCTCGGTCAGGATCCCCGCGCGGTGCTCATCCCGGAGGAAGCCGTGTTCGTGCAGCGCGACCGGACGATGGTGTACCGCGTGCAGGACGGCACCGCCCGCCTGGCCGAACTGGTGACCGGCGCCCACGAACGGGGGATGGTGCAGGTGAAGGAAGGCCTTTCGGCCGGCGACTATGTCGTGCGCGCCGGCACCCATAAACTTCATGACGGCATGGCCGTCGTAGCCAAATGACCATCCGGAGACGAAGGCCCTAGCGGTCCAGACGGTCTTTCCCGTCGTTCACACCCACATGCGTCTTTCAACCCTCTCAATTCACCGGCCCGTCTTTGCGGTCGTCATGACCCTGTTGCTGGTGCTCTTCGGCGTCTTGAGCTACCTGCGGCTCGACGTCCGCGAATATCCCGACATCAAGCCGCCGATCGTCTCGGTCCGGACCGTCTATCCGGGTGCGGGGGCGTCTGTGATCGAAACGAACGTGACGACCACGCTCGAGGACGTGCTCAGCGGGATCCAGGGACTGCGATCGATTACGTCCAACAGTCGGGAAGAGGTTTCGACGGTGACGTTGGAGTTCAACCTCGACCGCAACCTCGACTCCGCCGCCAACGACGTCCGCGACCGCATCAGCTCGGTCCGGTCCCTGCTTCCGCTGGGCATTCAGGAACCTCTCGTCTTCAAGGCGGCTTCGGACGGCACCGAGGTGGTGTGGCTCGCGGTCGCGAGCGAGCGGCATTCCGAACTCGAGATTACCGACATCGCGGATCGTTTCATCAAGCCCAGGCTCGTGATCATCCCCGGCGTTTCGACCGTGTTCATGGACGGGGAGCGACGCTATGCCATGCGCATCTGGCTGGACCCGGGGATGCTGGCGGCGCGGCGGCTCACGGTTCAGGACGTGGAGGAAGCGCTGCGTGCCCAGAACGCGTCGATTCCGTCTGGACGCATCGAAAGCGACCGTATGGAATTCGGCGTCTCGCTGAAGGGTACGCTGCAGACCGAGGGCCAATTCGGGGATTTGATCGTGGCCTATCGGGACGGCTATCCCGTCAGAATCCGCGACGTGGCCCGCGTGGAGTTGGCGGCGGAGGATACGCGCAAATTGAGCCGGATCAACGGGGTGCCCTGTATCGGGGTGGCCGTCATGAAACAGTCGAAGGCCAACGCGCTCACGGTCGCACGGGCGGTGAAGGAGCGGTTGCCCGAGATCGCGGCTTCGCTGCCGGACGGCATCGAGCTGACGGTGGCGTGGGACAGTACCGTCTCCATCGAACACTCCCTTCATGAAGTCTACGTCGCGCTGGGCATTTCGCTGGTCTTGGTCACGCTGGTCATTTTCGGTTTCCTGGGAAACGCGCGGGCGACGCTGGTCCCGGCGGTGGCCATTCCGGCCTCCATCATCGGCACGTTCACGGTGATGGCCCTCACCGGGTGCTCCCTGAACGTACTGACCCTGCTGGCGTTGGTGTTGGCGGTCGGTCTGGTGGTCGACGACGCGATCATCGTGCTCGAGAACATCCACCGGCGCATGGCCGAAGGCATGCCGGGCATCCAGGCGGCAGTGGAAGGAACCAAAGAGATTTCGTTCGCCGTAATCGCCACGACGATCTCGTTGGTGACGGTGTTCATCCCCATTGCGTTTCTCACCGGGATCGTGGGTCGTTTGTTTGCCGAGTTGGCCATCGCGGTGGCGTCGGCCGTGCTGCTGTCGGGATTCGTCGCACTCACCTTGACGCCCATGATGACCGGCCGACTGGCACGGACGACCGGTGAGCCGTCCGGCCGGACGGCCGGGGAGCGGGGATGGGGACGGGTGATGGGCGTGTACCGGCGGGGACTCGTCCGCGCCATGGAGGTGCACGTGGCGGTGCTCGTGGTCGGCGTGGGTGCCAGCCTTGGCAGCCTGTTGATCATGCTGCATCTGCCCTCCGAGCTGGCCCCGATGGAGGACGTGGGGTGGTTCGCCGGGCATCTCACGGCTCCGCAAGGGGCGACCATTCGCTACACGGACGCCTATGCGCAGGAACTGGAAGCCATGATCAAGAGGATTCCGGAGGTAGACACGATCTACACCGTCGTGGGCCGCGGCGACCGGCCGACCGTCGTGAACCGCGCCGGAAGCTGGGTGACCCTCAAGGATTGGAGTGACCGATCGCGCTCGCAACAGGAGATCGTGTCCGAACTGAACGTGCTGATGCCGCAGTTGGCCGGAGTGAAGGCGTTTTTGATGAATCCGCCGCCGATCAGCGAAGGATCGGAAAAGGCCTCGTTCCAGTTCGTCATCGGCGGCGTGGACTATCAGGAATTGGAGCGGACCGCGAAGACCTTTCTCGCGAAGCTGTCGGAGCATCCGGGCTTCGTCGCGCCGGAAATCGACCTCATGCTGGACAAGCCCCACCTGACCGTCGAGGCGCATCGCTCGAAGGCGGCGGATCTCGGCGTGTCCGTGACGGTGATCGGCCGCACGCTCGAAACGCTGCTCAGCGGGCGTGCGGTGAGCACATTTTCGCGGAACGGGCGGCAGTACAACGTGATCGTCAAGGTGGACGACCGTCACCGGGAAAAGCCGTCGGACATCAGCGATCTCTACGTGCGGGGCAACGGGGAGGATTTTGTGCAATTGAGCAACGTGGTGAGCGTCAAGGAGGAGGCGGCTCCCGAATCACTCAACCACGTGGACCGCATGCGGGCCGTCATGCTCAGCGCCGGACTGGCCGACGGCTTCACCATGGGGGATGCCCTGGCCTATGTCGAGCGCGAAGCCAAAAGCATGGCGAACGCGGGCATGCGCGTCACCTATGCCGGGGAAGCCAAAGAATATGCCGAGAGCAACCGCAACATGTACTTCACGTTCGGACTCGCCTTGGCGGTCATCTATCTCGTGCTGTCGGCCCAGTTCGAAAGCTTCCGCGATCCCTTGACGATCCTGCTGGCCGTGCCGCCCGCGGTGACCGGCGGCCTGGTCGCGCTGTTCCTGACCAAGGGCACGCTCAGCATTTACAGCCAGATCGGGCTCGTGATTTTGATCGGCCTGGTGAGCAAGAACGCCATCCTGATCGTCGAGTTCGCCAACCAGCTGCGCGAGCGGGGGATGGACCGCGTGGACGCCGTGATCGAAGCGGCGACGCTGCGGCTGCGTCCCATTCTCATGACGACGAGCGCGACGATCCTGGGCGCGCTCCCGCTGGCTTTGGCGGCCGGCGCGGGGGCGGTCGGCCGGCGGCAAATCGGCGTCGTGTTGATCGGTGGACTCGTGGTGTCCACGATCGTGACCCTGTTCCTGGTTCCGGCCGGCTATGCCATCGTCTCCAGCAGGAGAAAGGCCTGGAGCGGCGAGGAAAGGGAGCGGCGGGAGTCGGCGGGCGCTAGTCTTTTACCGTCACGGTCATCGTGACCGGCTCGAGCGGATTGTCGAATTCGTCGCGCGGAAGCGCGGCGATCTTGTCGATCACGTCCAATCCTCGAAACACTTCCCCGAAAATACTGTAGCGGCGGTCGAGTCCGCTGTTGTCGGCCAGGCAGATGAAAAACTGCGATCCGTTGTCGTTGAAGTCGCGGGTGCTGCTGCCGTCGCGCGGCGTCTTCGCCATGGAGACGGCGCCACGCTTGTGCGGCCGGTCGCTCAACTCGGGATTCAGCCAGTAGCCCGGTCCGCCCGAGCCGTGGCTGCGGCGTTCTCCGGTCTTGCTCAGCGGATCGCCGCCTTGAATGACGAAGCCCGGGACGATCCGGTGAAACGTGGTCCCGTCGAAGAATCCCATTTTCGCCAGATTCATAAAGTTTTCGACGTGCCGCGGGGCGGCGTCGGGATAAAAGCGGATCTTGATCTCGCCGAACTTGGTCGTGATCGTGGCCCGGGGATCGATCTTCTTGAATTCCATCGTCACGGGCCGAATGTAACAAGCCGGTCTTGCCGGAGGCAAGCCCGGCAATAAATAATTGTGAGTTGTGAATTTTGAGTGCCTGGTTTTCGGCCGGGATAGTTTCGAACGCTCACGATTCAACACTGTGCTCCCGCAGCCCCTCCCCCGGCTTGATCCTGAGCCACAGAGCGGCGCCGGTGAAGGCCACGAAACCGGCTGCGGCGAGCGAGACGGGCCAGCCCCAGTAGCCTGCGATCCAGGGCGTGAGGACCGGTGAGATCGCCCCGCCGACGTTCGCGCCGGTATTCATGAGGCCCGACAACGTACCGGCATGGGCCTTGGACAGGTCGGTCGTGGAAGCCCAATAGGCGCCGACGGTGAAGTAGAGGCAGCCGGCGCCGGCGGACAGGCTCGCGATTGCGAGCAAGGGGGAGGCGGCGAAGCCCCCGGCGATGATCGCGCATCCGGCCGCCGCCATGCCGCCGATTCCCGCGATCGCCCGTCCGGCCGTCACGCCGTAACGCGCGGCCAAACGATCGGTGACCCAACCGCCCGCCGGACAGCCGATCAGCATGGCCAGAAACGGGGCGGCGCCGTAGAGCCCGCCGCGCAGCACGTCGAATCCCCGCACGTTTACGAGGTACAGGTAGAACCAGGACAGGTAGAGATAGGCCACGTAGCCGAGGCAGGTGTAGCTGAGCACCAGCCACCACACCGTGGGCGTCCGAAGCAATCGGCGCCAGGGCACGGCATTGCCGGACTGCAGCTGCGGCGGCTGTCCCGCCTGGCCGTTCGTCGCCCCGTGCGCGGCCCACGGATGCTCGTCCGGATGGTTGCGGGCCAGCGTCCACCAGAGCAGCGCCATGACCAAGCCGACCGCCGCAGAGAGATAGAAGACGATCTGCCAGCCCCAATTGACCATCACCCAGGCGGCGATGGGGGGCGTAATAGCTGAGCCCAGGCCGATGCCGCCGATGGCGATGCCGATCCCGATCCCGCGCGCGCCGGCCGGCATCCAATTGGCGACGGCGCGATTGAAGCAGGGGAGGGCCACCGCTTCACCGACGCCGAGCATGAACCGCGCGGCGACGAGCGCGCCGAGAATTCCGGCGACGTCGGCCAAGACCGAAGTCGCCGCCATGGCGGTGAAGGCCGAGCAGACCGACCACCAGAGCAGCGCGGCGGTGAGGACCGCCCTTGCGCCCCACCGGTCGGCCAGCCATCCGCCCGGAAGCTGAAAGAGCGCATAGCCGGCCACGAAGGCGGAAAACACCCAGCCCATGTCCTGATCGGTCAGCCCGAACGCGGGCATCATGTGCCGGGCCGTGACGGAGATATTCACGCGATCGATGTAGGTCACGACGCTGGTGAGAAACAGCAGTCCCAGAATGAGCCAGCGGATCGGCGTCGCAGTGGTGGAATGTCTGTTCACGTGTCGGTCCGTCCGCCGGCCGGGCGGGCGCCGGATTATACCGGCCCGGCGGTGGTTGCACCAGGAAATTTCTCGGGGCGAAGGCGAAAATTCTCAAGTTCGACGCGGACTTGGTGGATTTCTTGGACGGCGTCCGGTAAGATGATTCCAGTCTCGCATGAGTCGTGCGCAGCCTGCCGCGACGCGAGCGGAACGGATCTAGCCGACGTATCCCAGCCGGATTTCTGGAGAACTGAGTGTCGCGCACACGCGTGGTGGTCGCCTTCATTGTTCTGGTCGTCGTGGGCGGCATCACCTTTCTGCTCCTGTCCCCCTACCTGACGGGCGACGATTACCTCAAGGACTTCTTCCTGCGGCAGCTCGAACAGAACCTCGGGCGGAAGATCGACGTGCATCGCGTCAAGTTCACCCTCTTTCCCAAGATCCGGCTGGAGCTTTCGCAAGTCGTCATCCACGAACGCAACTCCGATCAGGTCTTCCTGTCCGCCAAGAAACTCGATCTCGTCCTGCGGCTGGTGCCGTTGCTCCGCAAGCAGATCGTGGGCAAGCGGCTGACGATCGAGGAGCCGACGCTGACGCTCCGGCGGGACGCCGCCGGCCACTGGAACGTGCTCGATCGCGCCAATCCCATTCCCACGAGCGACGACGAAGCGCTCCAACTGATGACCCGCATGTTCCGCATCAAGGAGGCCACGGTGATCGACGGAACGATCATCGTGATCGACGAGGCCAGGCCCGACGGCGTCCGCACGGTGAAGTTGGAATCCGTCGAGGCCGCGCTGGTCATTCATTTGGAACGCAACCAGGCCGACGTGCACATCTCGGCCGACCATACCCACGATCAGGAACGGTCGTCGCTGTCGATGGCGGGCGCCATCAGGAGGGCCGACCAACAGATGCTGGAAATGAGCGAAACCACCAGGCCGCCGCTTCTGTTTCAATTCGAGGGGACGGTGGAGGCCGCGGGGCTGAGCCTGCGCGAGCTGGCGGACTTTTTCGGGCCGCGCCCGGTCCCTCCGAACGTGCAGGGCCTCGTCACCGTGCGGAGCGGCATCCGCCTGATTCCGGGCGTGGCGGGCTATGACGTGGTGATGTCGGACCTGACGGCCAATCTGGCCCCGCTCGCAGCGACGGGCCGGGCGAGCCTGTCCGGCCTGTTGACGATGCAGCCGACCTTCTCCCTCACCTTCTCGGCGGCACCGGTGCAGATGAGCGACTTGCTCAAGCGGATCCCCCCCGAATGGTTTCATCCCGAATTGCCCGCCCTGATCGAAGACCGGCGGATCAACGGCAAGGTGGAGGTCGTCTCGGCGACCGTGACGGGCTCGTATGGAGAAGGGCCGCAGTTGTCGGTTACCGGAGAATTCCGTATCCGTGAGGGAGAAGCGCTCATCGGCGACGATCATGTGCCGTCCAAGGACCTCTCGGCAGTCGTCTTCGTCGAGGCGGGCCGAATCCGGGTGACGAATCTGGCGGGCCAGTACGGCATGATCCACATGGCGGACAGCAAGGGACAGATTTCGTTTCTGGAATCGGGGCCCTGGATGGAAATGGAGATCTTGGGCACGATGACGGCTTCGGATCTGCTGCAGTTTCTCTCGAAGACCGTCCATTCGGAGCAATTGTCCAAAATACTGGGAGAGGCGCGGGACGTGGAAGGCGCGGCCAAGCCCACGTTCCGGCTGGTCGGACCGTTGACGCAGCCGGGCGGCGTCACGTTCGCGGGCGGCGAGATCACGGCGCAACAGGTAAGTCTCAGCCATCCCTCGCTCCCGGAACGGATGACGGCCATCCAAGGGCGCTTCGTCATGGCCGAGGGGGGGACGCAATTCGATCAAGTGAGCGGCCATTTGGGCGACCTGACGGTACAGGTCCAGGGCGGGATCACGGGCGGCAGCATCAGCTCGTTCCGCGACTTGCTCGTGCGGGTGACCGGGGACTCCTTGCACATGACGCAGCTGCTGCCGGTCAAGCACATTCCCAAGGGAATGGTCGAAGGTCTGGCCAGCGTCGGCGTCGCCCTCAGGGGCCAGACCACGGCGCCGGAAATGCGGGGCGAGATCGTGCTGACGGACTCGAAGGTGACCTGGCCGGACGTCCTGGAAAAACCGGTGGGCGCGCCGGCCACCATCAATTTCGAAGGACACGTCGAGCAGAAAGGCGGCCTGACGCTGACGCATATCGAAGCGGACGTGCCGCCGTTGCGCCTGCCGGTGAAGGGCAAGATCCGCCTCGGCGAGCGTGTCTCGATCGAGGCGTCGATGGCGACCGGGACCGTGTCCCTTTCCAGGGTGCCCGAATGGATCACCAAGGGCGGATTCGAAGCGGGCAACGTCGAAGTGTCGCTCGACGTGAAGGGCAAGGACGCCGACTGGCGGACCTGGAAAACCAACGGCTGGCTGGCCCTGAGCAACGGCCTCGTCACCGTGCGGGGCGCCGACGGCCCCATTCAGGATCTCTACGTGCGGCTGCAGTTCAATCGCGATGCGGCGGAACTCAAGCGCCTGTCGTTCCGGCTCCTCGACAGCGACGTGGCGATGGAAGCGATGATTCGGAACTGGGCGACGAAACCGGCCATCTCGGGGAAGATCGAATCCAACCAAATGGACTTGGATCTGCTGATCCCCAAGGGCGACCGCTCGCCCATCCGGGAATTTTTGGAGACCCTCGCGGCGACGAGCCGGGTTTCCATGACGGCCGCCATCACCCGCGGCCACTACAAGCATCTCAAATTCGGCGGGCTCTCGGCCCGCATCACGATCCAGGAGGGCGTCCTCGACGTCGATCGGATCGCCGGCCAATCGACCGACGGAGAGATCGCCGGCCGCATCGTCGTGCAACTCCCCCGCCATGAACCGGCGGAGGCGGAAATCTCGGTGCGGGCCACCGGCGTGCCGGTCAGCGACATCTTAAAGCTCGCGGGGAAACACGAAGGCGGAGTGACCGGAGAAATCCGCATCACCGGCACGATCCGCGGCCACGGCAGGAATCCCCACGGCGTCTATCCCACGCTCAACGGCAAGGCCGACATCCTGATCGAGAACGGCCACATCTTCAAATCGAAGGAGCGGGTGACCTGGAAGATCATCAGCATTCTGAATCTGCCGGCCGTCCTCCAGGGCAAGGTGGACCTGGAAAAGGAAGGGTTGCCGTACAACAAGATCACCGCCACCGTGACCGTCCGAAACGGCCTGTTCGAAACGGAGAACATGATCATCGACAGCCCGATCGTGAAGATCACCGCGGCCGGCAACTACGACCTTCCGACCGACCAGGGCGACATGGTCTGGGCCGTGAGCCCCTTCGGCTCGTACTCGCAGTTCCTGAAGACCATTCCCTTGTTCGGGCGCCTGTTCGCCGGCGATCGCAAGGGTGTGGCGACCGCGATGTTTTCCGTCAAGGGCAGCATCGAAGACCCCGAGGTGACCTACATGCCGATGAAGTCCTTCGCCACCGGGCTGACCGGATTGGGCCAGCTCGCCGTGGACGTGTTGAAGAACACGGTCATGCTGCCGATCGACCTCATGACGCCGGACGAGGACAAGGCGTCGCCAAAAGACGTGCCGGCGCCGTCGCCTTGACCGGTCTCGGACCCCATGCTAAGGTCCAGCGGGTAGCAAGCCATGTCTCGATCCGCATCGCAATCACACAAAGCCGTCGTGTTCATCGCCGCCAGCGAGACGGACGCCAATCTCTATTACGCGACCAAGTTCATCGCGCCGGACCCCTTCATCTATCTGGAGATCAAAGGGGAACGTCTGCTGGTCATGAACGATCTGGAGAGGGATCGGGCGAAGAGTCAGGCGTCCGTCGATCGGGTGCTGTCCTATACGGAGATCGAACAGCGGGCGCGTGATCTGGGGGTGGCCTCTCCCGGCAGCGCCGACATCGTCCACGTCGTGCTGCGCGACGCCAAGATCAAGCAGGTGCTCGTGCCGGGGAATTTTCCCTTCCGCCACGCGAGCCGGTTGCAGGAATTGGGATACCAGGTCCACGCGAAGCCGGATCCGTTCTACGAGCAGCGCGTCGTGAAGACCGCCGAAGAGGTCCGGCACATCGAGGAAGCGCAGCGCGCCACGGAGGCCGCCGTCGCCGCGGCTCACGCCGTGCTCCGGCGCGCGACGATCGTCAAGAACGAATTGTGGTTCGAGGATGCGCCGCTGACCTCCGAGCGGATCAAGAAGCTGATCAACGTAAAGCTGATGGAGGCCGATTGCGTCGCCCAGCACACGATCGTGGCCGGAGGCGAGCAGGCCTGCGATCCGCACAACGAAGGCAGCGGGCCCTTGCCGGCCCACCGCAGCATCATCTTCGACGTGTTTCCGCGTTCCGCCACGACGCGCTATTTCGCCGACATGTCCCGCACGGTCGTCCGAGGCACGCCCGGCCCCGAGCTCGTCCGGCTCTATCAGACCGTGAAGGACGCGCAGGAAGAGGCGATCACGAAGATCAAAGACGGAGCCGACGGGATGAAAATTCACCGCGGCATCTGCGACCGGTTCGAGAAGGCCGGCTACAAGACCGGTGTGGTCAACGGCCGCATGCAGGGCTACTTCCACGGGACCGGCCACGGAGTCGGGCTCGACATCCACGAAGCCCCGCGCATCAGCCGCACCGGGTCGCTGCTGCAGGAAGGCCACGTCGTCACGGTCGAACCGGGACTCTATTATCCCGGCTTGGGCGCCGTCCGCATCGAAGACATGGTGCTCGTGACCGGCGATGGCTGCCGCAACTTGACCGATTTCCCCAAGACGTTCGAACTAGACTAGCCTCGATCAGCGTTCTCATCCGTTGCTGCGTCTTTATCCCCGGTTTCCATAATCATGACCTTCTCCTTTCGATTCCTTGACGATGTCGCTTTGGCGGACGTGGCGTTCGACGCCGAGGGCGATTCGGTCCAAGCCCTGTTCGCCGGCGCGACGCAAGCGCTGCTCACGGCCTTGGCCGACCCGGCGACGGTCGGTTCGTCGTGGGAACGGAAGATCGAACGCCGGGACGCGGACCTGCCTCAATTGCTGTTTGACTGGCTCTCCGACATCGTCTATTGGAAGGATGCGGCCGGCGTCGTCTTCCACGATGCACCGCTGACCGTTGTGAGGGAAGGGGAGCAGTGGACGCTGACGGCACGGTTGATCGGCGATCGGGTCGATCGGGGAGGGCAGGAACTCCGCAGCGACGTCAAAGGAGTTACGAAGCATCTCTATGCGTTGCATCAGACGGACGGTCGCTGGACGGCGCGCGTGGTGCTGGATGTCTAGCAGGATGTTGAAAAAGTCCTCCAGCTGCGTTCTCGCGTCGCTCAGAAATAGGGATGGGCGACCCGACGCGGGCACGTTTGAGATCCTGAGAGCTCTTCCGGTTTGACCAACGACGATGCATGACTCTGTTTCTCGTGGTCCGAAACAGTTTTTCAACGGTCTGCTAAGACCGATTATCTGAGAGAATAATGAAGCTGAATACCGACATGAGGGTCAATCGCGTCACGGAAGAGATCTGGGAGATCCCCGTTTCGGAAAAATCAGGCATGCTCGTACCGGCGCGCATCTACGCGACCGAGACGGTGATCCGCTCCATGGACTCGGGGGTGTTCGACCAGGTCACGAACGTCGCGTGCCTGCCCGGCATCCAACGCTATGCCCTTTGCATGCCTGACGGCCATTGGGGCTACGGGTTTCCGATCGGCGGTGTGGCGGCCTTCGACGTCCGCAACGGGGTGATCTCACCGGGCGGCGTCGGGTACGACATCAACTGCGGCATGCGGCTGATCCGGACGGATTTGACGTTGGATGACGTGCAGCCGCGGTTGGAACGGCTCATGACCGAACTGTTCCGCCGCGTGCCGGCGGGCGTGGGAGCGGCCGGGTTTGTCCGATTGAATCGCCCGTCGTTCGAGGAGGTCATGACCACGGGGGCACGCTGGTGCGTCGAACAAGGACATGGATGGCACCGGGACCTCGCGAAGATCGAAGAGGAGGGATGCATCGGCGGCGCGGATCCCTCGAAGGTGACCGATCGCGCGTTCGCCAGAGGCATCAACCAGCTCGGGACGTTGGGATCGGGCAACCACTATCTGGAAGTGCAGGTGGTGTCGAACGATCGAGTGTTCGATCCGGAAGCCGCCGCCGCGCTCGGCATCACCGGTCACGACCAGATCGTGGTGATGGTCCATTGCGGTTCGCGAGGCTTCGGCCATCAAGTGGCGAGCGACTATCTCAAGGTGTTCGAGAAGGCCATGCGCCGCTACGGTGTCTCGGTGAAGGACCAGCAACTGGCCTGCGCGCCGTTTCGTTCGGAGGAAGGACAAGACTACTTCGCCGCGATGAACTGCGCCGCCAATACGGCGTTCGCGAACCGGCAGGTCATCACTCATCAAATCCGCGAAGCGTTTGCCGCCGTCTTCGGCCAGTCGGCCGAGGAACTGGGCATGGAGCTCGTCTATGACGTGGCGCACAACATCGCCAAGGTCGAACGCTACGCCGAAGGCGATCTGCTGGTGCATCGCAAGGGATCGACGAGGGCTTTCGGGCCGGGGCATCCGGACTTGCCGGAGCAGTTCCGACGGATCGGCCAGCCGGTGATCTGCGGGGGATCGATGGAAACCGGCTCCTATCTGCTGGTCGGCACCGATAGAGCCGTGAGGGACACCTTCGGCTCCACGATGCACGGATCCGGGCGGACGATGTCGCGCGCGCAGGCCAAGAAGTCGGTCCGGGGCGAGCAGCTCCAGCAACAGATGAAACAGCGTGGCATCGTGGTGAAGGCCGTGTCGATGTCGGGGCTCGCGGAAGAAGCGGGGTTCGCCTACAAGAATATCTCCGAGGTGGTCGAGACGGTCGATCGCGCCGGAATCACAAAAAAAGTGGCGGAACTCCGGCCGATTGGCAATATTAAAGGGTAGCAGGACGCTGAAAAAGACTTCCAGCTTCGTTCTCGCATCGCTCAGACCCTCGACGTACCAAAAACGTACGCCTCGGGCCTTCACTCGCTGCGGCCTTGCTGGACAGTCTTTTTGAGCGCCCTGCGCGTGACGTGGGCAGCCGGGAGTAGGGTTACGAGCGAGCTTGGATGGACTATTCAATCAACGCGCGCGGTGAAGTGGCTTCTCGAAGCGTGCGGACATCGCTGCGGCCTTGCCCGCGGAGCGACGCGTCTCGGCGCGGCGTGGGGTGGGCGGGTGAGAACAGTGGACTTTTGAACGCCCTGGCACACCGCTGATCGACGGAGATTGGAGGTCCGGAGATGGAACAACGGCAGAACCAGCGTTTTCCGGTCCGGTTTCGCAGTTCGTTCACGTCGCTGAACATCGTGGGAGGAGACGGCACGCTCGTGGATCTCTCGCTGCGCGGGTGCCGGATCGACAGCGCCGTTGAAGTGCAGCCGGGCACGTCGCTGGAGCTGCGCATCCAGGCTTCGGAGGACGAGCCGCCGTTGAAGGTCCAGGAAGCGGTCGTCCGGTGGAGCCGTCCGCGTCAGTTCGGTCTGGAATTCGTGACGCTCGCGCCGGAAGAATGGGCCCGCCTGCAGCACACCGTCACTCAACTCGAACTTCATCCCTACCAGCGCGCGGCTTCGGACGGGGACTCCCAAGCCGCCTGATCGGCCGTTCGATTCACGTTCTCCCTCGGATGGCCCGCAAGCGCTCCGATCAAGCACACTTCAGTCGTTATGCGTTCAGCCGGTGGCCGTACAACAGCGTGATGTTGATGCGGCGGCTGAGGTAGTCGTCCTTGAAGGCGATGTGATCGCTCTCATGGAAGAGGTCGGAATTGAAGATCACGGCGCGGTTCGCGCGGTAGGGAATCTTGATCGCTTCGGCGCCCACGTCCCTGAGCCAGGCGAGAATCGCCGGTTTGTTGCGGTCGCTATTGTAGTCCTTGAAGTTCCAGTCCTTGGGCGCCTCCTTGTCGTAGACGACCAGCCCGCCGGATGACGGATCGAGGTTCGCCGCGTCGGGCGTAATCCAAAAGTTCACGTTGACCGCCGCGGCGTCGGCGTGGATGTTGAGCCCCCGCCTGGCGCTGTCCTGCTTGAACGCCCAAGCCTGCGTGAGCCGGTGATGGGTGAAGATGCGGGGAAACTTCAGGCGCAGCTCTTCGGCGATCTGCAGCAGGAGCGGAGAGGCAAAGCCGTCGCCCAGGAAGGCCCCGCAATACCCGTTCTCGTAATCCTTTTTCCAGATCGTCGCTTCCAGACAGAATCGACGCAGCGATTCCAACGCGCGGTCGCTCACGAGCCCGTCGACGAACGTGACTTCGGGCCGCTTGCCGAGATAACGGGCCTCGACGGTCCCCACGTCGAGCGCGCTGTTGAGGGCGCTCCCTTCGATGCGTTGGGGCGGCTCGCAGTACAGCATGCGGTTGAACGCCGGCGCGACCGAGGCAAGGGCGCCAGCCGGCAGGGCGACGCGGTTGCCAGGGGCGGTGTTCTCGTCCAGCAGGCGCTGCAGCCTGACCAGCGAATCGAGATGAGGCCGATATTCTTCGCCGAGCAGGCGGCGATCGAGGAGATGGCCTGTCTGTTCGACTTCGTGTTTGATGCGGGATCGATAGGTGGCTTGTTCGGTAATCGGTTGTCCGTGGTCGTGCCGTGCCCTGGCGATTTGAGAGAAGCAGGAAACGGCCTTTTCGTCGTCGCCGACCCAAATAGAAGCGATGCCAAGATTGTAGAGGGCCTTTTGATAGCCGGGCATCAAAGCCAGCGCCCCCTGAAAGGACGCGATGGCTTCACGCAGGGTGCCGGCTTCCATCAGGGCGAGGCCCAAGTTGTTCAGCGCCTCCACATGCTGGGGCTTCGCCTCCAGCGCGCGGCGAAATGAGCCGATCGCGTCATCGACCGCTCCCTGCTCCTTGAGGGCGACGCCCAGATTGTTGTGCAACTCCGGATGCGTTGGATTGATCGACAAGGCTGTCCGGTAGGCCCCGATCGCCTCGCCCAGACTGCCCTGGTCCCGAAGCGCATTGCCGAGGTTCATCAAGCCTTCCACATGGCGCGGATTGAGGGACACCGCTTTCTGATAGGACGCAACGGCTTGCGGCAGCCTCCCGGCTTTCTGAGCGACCACGCCGAGATTGAACCAATACAGGGCCGATGCCGGTTGCTGTTCGACCGCGGCGGTCAACTGCTCGAGGGCCTCCTCCAGCCGGTTCATCCGGTAGGACAACAGGCCGAGGAGGTGCAACGCGTCCGGATGACGGGGTGCGATGGCGAGCGCCTGGCGGTAGGCTTGTTCCGCTTCCGCCAATCGGCCGGCCTGATGGTGCGCCTTGCCTTGGTTGAGCCAAGGCGTCACGTCTTCGGAGCCCCTCAAAGAATCCCGTCGTCGTCGTTCCGCTCGATTCATGGCCGGTTCAGGGTAGCCGAAACGTGAGGAGCCGGTCAAAGCGGCATGAGAAGACGGCTGATTTCAGACGCGTCACGGGCTATACTCGCGTCGCCATGCTCATCGGTTCCAAAATCCAAGTGCCTGTTGTCCACCGGAAGGAGTCTCTCGAATGAAGGTTGTAAATCTCTCTGATTTTCAGCAGTTTAACAATGATAAGATGAAGAAAAACAATATCTTTCAGACGCCCAGGTTCTTCTGCGACGTCTACTGCTTCGAGCCGGGGCAGGAGCAGAAGGGACATGTGCATGGCGAGCAGGACAAGGTGTACTTGGTGCTGGAAGGCCAAGGGACGTTTCACGTGGGAGGGGAGCAGCAGGTGCTTCGTTCCGGTCAGGGGACGATGGCGCCCGCAGGGCAAGAACACGGAGTGAAGAATGACAGCGGACAGCGTCTAAAAGTTTTGGTCTTCGTTGCGCCGAATCCGTAAGCGGACCAAGTTACGCGGTTTGTCTTCAGCCGCACGAGGCGGCGTCCCATACTCTCTCCAGCTGACTTTCGGATGTACGCTTCAAAGACGTCGTCTTAACCGCGGTGTGCCGCCTCGATTGCGGCGACGTCGATCTTTGTCATCTCCATCATTGCATCGAACGCGCGCTTGGCGGCGGCGCGATCGGGATCGGCCATCGCTTTCGTCAGCGCCACCGGCGTAATCTGCCAGGACAAGCCCCATTTGTCCTTGCACCAGCCGCACGCACTCTCTTCGCCGCCGTTGCCGACGATCGCGTTCCAGTAACGATCGGTTTCAGCCTGGTCGGCGGTTGCGACCTGAAACGAAAATGCCTCGTTGTGCTTGAAGGCCGGTCCACCATTGAGCCCCAGGCAGGGAATCCCCATTACGATAAATTCGACCGTCAACACATCGCCTTTCTTGCCGGACGGAAAATCTCCCGGTGCCGTGAGCACCGCGCCAACAGATGAATCGGGAAAGGTCTTGGCGTAAAACCGCGCCGCCTCCTCGGCGTCCCGATCGTACCACAGGCAAACCGTGTTCTTGGCCGGCTTAGTCATATCACTTCTCCATCGTGATAAGGCCGACGAACGGGGTAAACGATGCAACCGCAGTCGGACGTCGATGACAGCGGCGTCTTGCGATTGTCTTCCGCCCGGCAGATGGAATCTTGCATTGGCCTGCGTCGAACATTTCAGCTAAAGAAGGATCGAGGGCGGCCTTTCAGACGCATCAACACAATTTTCGACTCATGAGCAGTATATGAATTTTCTCACGCACGACACTAGGCGTTTCCCGCATGGCACGGAAGGAAGTTGTGTCGATCAAGCAGAGGGGGCCTGGGCCATTTTGCGGCACGGTCTGCCGTACGCGAGGCGTTACAGGCACGCGGCGTGACCGCTATCGTGGAGGGCCTAGTCTTAACGTCATTGAAGTATGCTTGCTGCTCAATCCGTCGGCTTCCGGTAGACCTGCCAAATACGGCTGCTGGCTTTTTCAGTATTGGGGAGGAATTCCTTATCGAACCAGTCCCTCAGCTGCCTCGGGGTCTTGCGGACGGCCTGGCCATCCTGGATTTCAAAATACTCGCGTCGGGCGCCCCCCGAGGTAACGTGGACCGCGATGAGAAATGTGTGGAAGCTCACGGCGCTGGCCAGGAAGAAATACCATCCGTCGCCGGCATCTGACAGCCGGTCGAACACCGATACGGGATCGGGCGTATGGTGGCCTTTGTCGGCCGAGCCCGTCCAACGGAGCACGGTGACGGGTCCGACCAAGCCTTCGAGACGCATCTCGGAAGCCATGATGGACAGCGTGCCGCCGCCGTGGGCTTGCTTCTTTTCCAGGCGCTCCTTGGCGACTTGGTTGTAGCGTTTCAGGGCGTCAGCAAGCCGGGATTTTTCGCCGGCGAAGAGCTCCGGCAGTCCTTCGTTGGCCAGAAAGTTCAGACACTGACCGAATTTGGTCTCCTTCGCCGCCTTGGAGAGTCGCGCGTGGATCCTGCTGCCTGTCTTTTCATCGAAGCGGCCTCGCAACGATTCTTCTTTATCTGATTGCCGGATGGCGTCCGTCACGATTTCGATCATCCGGTTCATCTTCGTCGGATGTCCGAATGCCGGCCACAATACGAGGATCCATTCCATCATCTTGATCTCGGCAACCGACCGGCCGCCGAGCAGGCCTTCGAGTTTCACGCGGTCAGAAGCGGACAGTGACACGCCGCCCCCTTTTCGAACGTCCTTGACAAAATCGGTGAATTCCTCGGCCAGCGACGTGCTCTTTCCCGAACCGGGAGACGTGCCGCTTGATGGGGACTTCACGATTGGCCTGACCATCGTCCGGAAGCCGGTCCATTCGTCGGCCAGCCGCCGGAAATCGGCCTCCTTGGGGTCGAGTGCGCGCCCGGTATCTCCGGTCATTCGCTCGGGATGGTGCATAAAAAAGACGAGATTGGTCAGGTCGTCGACATTCTTCACGCCACCGTCAATCGCCTGGGTTACCGCTAGCGGCCAGAGAATCGCGCCTTGGTGAAAAGTGGTTCGGGTATCGGCTGGAAAATTGGCCAATCGGAACATACGGCCCTCCTATTTCAGAGGCTTCCGGAGAGTTGTGGATCACGCCTATACGCCTGTTCCTCGGTCAACGGGCTCCCCGTGCCACCGCAGAGCTCTTGCTGACGCGCTGAGCCTTCATGCGTCGCTGCGCCATCGCCTGCACCAGGGCTTTTTCTTTCGGCCTCTGTAACTTTAACGTTCCGACGAAGTGTACGATTTTCACCGGAGTTGAGGGCTTTTTCTTCAGTGATTTGATGTTGGCGATGACCGATTCAGAGTGAACGGCGGGCAATTGCGCTTCCTTTGGATTGTCCACGGCATGTGAGGCTGCGTCATAGAGGGCATCAATGTCCTTCTCCAAGGTATTCCGCCATTCATCGAGCTTCCCGGTTGGAATCGGTTCATAGGCTCTGATGTTGTTTGTTACCAACTCGAGATCGTTCAGGGCAGCGTCGTATCGGATCACCAGCTGGGCCGCCTCGTTGAGCACCCGCTTCTGTTGTTTGAAGTCCAGGAAGTTGGGCGCATCCGGCAGCGGAAGCGTCTTGTAGGTTGCCACTAGACAACTGTAGGGGATCGGATTCCGTGCGATGATGTCAGGGAAGGCTTTCAACCGAGCCGTGGCCTCCTCGATCGTCGGCGTGAGCGATGCTTCGTTGCCTTTTCCGCCGCTCTGCAGCATGGCGACGCTGAATTCACACGTGGACGAGGATTGCTTGACAACCTTGTCCACGCTGACGCTCACGGATCCGCCGCCGACCAAGAACTGGACGCCGGCCTTCACGTCGGCTCCAACCTTGCGGGCTTCATCTCTCGAACTCGATGTAATGCTGATGACGATGTAGAACTGGCCGCCGTTCTGAAACCCCCGGACGAACGAGTCGCCGTAGGCTTCGCGGAACCGCTCGGCCTGTCCTTTGGAAAGCAAGGCAGCGGCATCGGGGAGCATCGTCGGGTGCAAGGTTTGTAGGAAGCTGTTGACCACCGTGCATCGTCCCACGACATAGATGGACTGAGTGTTGACATGCAGGGACTGAGAAAACTGAAACTTGGCACTGGCGCTGCCAAACATGTAGCGTGCATTCGCTTTGACATCGACATCGAGTGCATCATAAAAGTCTTCGACCGATTCGATCATGCTGTAGTTGTAAGAAACGTTCTGACCTCCGGCCTGCGTGACGGGCTGAATATCGCCTGGTTTGACTGCAATGCCCATGGGCGTACCCGTCGATTCATCCACGCCGACGCCAAAATCAAACCCTTGGTTATAGTCCAGCATCTCGGTGCTCATAGGGTTTCTCCTTTTCTAGGTCTAGGTAGATTGGTCACGGTCAGCCTTCGCTTGCTCTGGTAGTCAAAACTATGAGCGAATTATGCGAGCGAATGTCGTTTTTACGCCCAGGGCCGGAGAAAGTCTGTCCTACGAAAGGATGAATCTGCGGAGGACTAGTGAAAACTCTAGTTCGCCGCCCGCCGGATGGATCTAGCCGTAAGCCCGAATGGACGTGTGGCAAAATCAATTCCATCATTTATTCATCGCGGTGAAATCAGAATATCCTTCTCGGGATGGTGTGTGAGGTCAGTCCGAGTGGTTGCGGATCTACATGTATTAAGGAGCGGCGTCCATGACACGTCGGCGGTCAATAATGCGCTGGCCATGAGTGACGCCATGAAGGGCAAGCGCTTACGATCAGCGAGGGGATGTGCAGCCCGGGCCATCGCACGTTCCGATTCAGCCGACTACTGACGTATGATCCCTGAAACGCGCGTTTTCAATCGACTCAACAATCTCCTCCCTTTCCGACCCTCCGGCGGAAAGGGGAGTGAAAGCGGTTCCGTGTTGAACATGATGCTGCCTTGCAGCACGCCGACCTGCCATCCCAAATACCACATCCATCTATTCCAGCTCAGGTCGGTCCGAATGTTCGGAAGCGCGTCGATCAATCGTATCCAGTTCTTTAGATACTCCAGATACTCCCTCCAGGAATGGAAGGCGCCAACCGCTTGCTGCCGATACCGCTTGGCAAGCAGCACATTATACTGAGCCCATTGCCGGACCTGGTGAAATCTTGCACCGGTGTCGGGCTTGCATCGAATATGGAGCACCGCGTCGGGTACCCACTCGATTCGGCATCCGGCCTCCTGGATCCTGAAGCAATATTCCGTGTCTTCAAGAACAGGGAAGGCCTCATCAAATCCTCCGATCCGCTCATGAAGGGCTCGCCTCACACCCAACGTGCCGCCACCGGCATGCTGGAGGTACGGGGGATACCAGGATTGTTGTAGCCCATGATGCTGGTCGTGATAGATATGCTGCTGGGCTAAAGCGGGCCCGTTGAGTCTCGTAAAGTCCACTCGACAGGCCACGCAATCAAAACGGGACAGCGCGGTTCCCATTGCCGCCAGCCATCCTTCTCCAACGACATCATCGGCGTCGCAAAAGACAATCGACTCGCCTTTGGCCGCTCGTACTCCGACGTTGCGGGCATATGATCTGCTCCGTCGCTCGAGAGCATCGACGATCCGAAGATCACGTACTCTGTCGACATACCGTCCCACGATTGCGACCGTGTCATCGTCGGACCGGTTGTTGACGACGATGACTTCCCAGGGCTCAGACCATTCCTGACCGGCTAACGCCTCGAGCTGCTCCCCAATAGTAGCGGCTCCGTTGTAACAGGGGATGACAACGCTCAGCCTCATTTCTCTGCTCCATTGGCTGTCTCGTGCATCCTCCCCCCTCGGACTCGGAACCGTCCAAAACCGTTTACACGCGTCCAGAACCGCTCACACGGGTCGGAAGCGCACAGACCTGAAGGTATTGGCAGAAGGAAGTATCTACGTGGAATCTCGAAGAGTAGAGCTGAAGAGGGAGAAACGCACTGTGACGGAAACGCCCATAATCTGAATTCGGCGGGTCACAACCGTGACGATAACGGGAATCGTCAGATTCGTGCGAGCGTACTGAGAATCCGAGGAATCCGAGGTAGGATGCCAGCCTTCGCATGAGCCCTCGATAAGGGTTTAGCTTGCGAAATGACGATCCTTAAATTCGGACGAAACACACCTTAAAATATTCCTTTTTCCTGTTTTAGCCCCCTAGGTACTACCCTAGGAAATGCACAAGAAATAACTGAGCAGGAGCCCAACAAAGAACGCCCAATCTTTCGATGCAAACCATGACCTTGCCTCGGGGCTCCGTTCCACGCAATAATGCGCGAGCTGTGCAGCGCTTATTCAGAGATAAGAATTTTCAAGCCGTCTTGAAATGCTGCTGATATCGCGGTTTTGAGCGAAGGGGTATCCCACCGGACTGAGATGGACATCTGAAGTCTGTTGCCGAGCACGCAGTCGTGCGCTAGGGAGCAACTAGGATGGACCCTTTAGTCAGCGTCGTAATCAGCGCCTACAATCTGGGGTGGTGCATCGAGGACACTATCCGGAGTGTTCTGGCTCAGACCTACAAGCATTTTGAAGTCATTGTGGTCGACGATGCGTCTACCGATGACACCGGAGTTCGAGTAGCCGGTTTTGGCGATCGTATCCGCTACATCCGTCACGCCAGCAACCAAGGCACCGTGCGACATGCCGAGGGGGCACCAACCCGCAACACGGGCATCCGGCACTCGCGCGGCGAGCTCCTCGCGTTTCTGGACGGAGACGATCTGTGGGAACCTGAAAAGTTGGCAGTGCAGGTTGAGGCCGCTCGTCGCTATCCGGACTCCGGTCTGATCGCGGTCGACGGGGTACAGTTCAATTCGAGTGATGGGGAAATCATCACTCCCACCCTCTTCAACGACATGGTGCAGACGTACAAGGATCTCCCGTACGGCTCCATGCTTTCGATCAATCTGTACCTTCCGATGCTGCACCACTGTTTGATCGAGACAACGTCGCAAGTCGCTATCCCCAAGAAGGTGTTAGATACTGTCGGTCTGTTCCACGAAGGCGGAGGGTCCAGTGACTACGACATATTCATTCGAATCGCCGCCCGGTACCCCATCATATTGATCAAGCAGTCCCTCGTGCGATACCGCTACCAGCCGTCGAGTTGGTCAGGCCGAATCGACCGACGGCGGTTCAAGCATTTTGAACCGAATATCGCCATCTGGACCAGACATCTCGGCATAGCCGACGAGCACGCTCAGCCCGTTATTCGCAGAAGGATCGCCCAGGAGCTGAACGAAGTAACGACTCTTGCCTTCGAAGAAGGCCGGAACGGGCATCGGGCGTGGGCCTCTTCATTGCTCCTCGACCGGTTTCGTCGGGATCCTTCATGGCGGACGGCGTATTTGTTGTTCCGGTTGTGGTTTCCTCAGCGGGTGGAAGCCATGCTCAAGCCATTAATCAGGAGGGTGCTTTAATCTTTGCCTTCCCATCAAAGTTCATTGGGAAGGTGCGTGCCGCAAGCTGCCGTTTGATGTGACTGTCCAAACTTCGGCGGGGTTCGCCCTCAACCGAACGGTGGAGGCGCGTTCCGCGCCTAGCGATCCTTGTCGATTTTCTTCAACCGCCGGTCGAGCGCAAAGCGTGTCAATCCGAGTTGCTTGGCCGCCAGGCTCTTGTTGTAGTCGGCCAGCCGCAGCGTTTCCTCGATCACGGACTCCTCGATTTCGGCCAGCGTCTGCTTGCCGACCTCCATCTCGACCCGAATGAGATGCCCGTCTCCGCGCACGACCGTGGTCGTGGTCTGCTTGGCCTGGTCGTGGAGCTCGCGCGGCAGATAGTTGGCGGTGAGCGTCCGCCCCTGGCAAAAAATCATCGCCCGCTCGATGATGTTCTGGAGTTCCCGGATGTTGCCCGGATACGAGTACCGTTCCAGCAAGGCACGCGCTTCCGCGTCGATGTCGGTGACGTCTTTCCCGAATTCCTTGCCGTAGTGCAGCAGCGACTTCATGCAAAGCGGCAGGATGTCTTCCGCGCGTTGGCGGAGCGGGGGCAATTCGAGCGCCACGACGTTGAGCCGAAAGTACAGGTCCTCGCGGAACGTGCCTGCTACGATCTCCTTCTTGAGATCCCGGTTGGTCGCCGCGATGAGCCGGAAGTCCACCGCGATGTCGTCGGTCCCGCCGAGCCGGCGGAACGTCCGCTCCTGCAGCACCCTCAGGAGCTTCGCCTGCATGCTCAGGTCCAGGTCGCCGATCTCGTCGAGGAACAGCGTGCCGCCTTCCGCCCGGTCGAGCAAGCCGAGCTTGCGCTGGTTCGCGCCGGTGAAGGCGCCGCGCTCGTAACCGAACAACTCGCTCTCGAACAATTCTTTGGGGATGGCCGTGCAATTGACGCCGATGAAGGGGCCGGCCGCGCGGCTGCCGTTGTGGTGGAGGACGCGGGCGACGAATTCCTTGCCCGTGCCGGTTTCGCCGAGCATGAGCACCGTGCTCTTCGGATTGTGGGCGATTTCCCGGATCTGTGCCAGAAGCACCTGCATGGCGTTGCTGTCGGCGATCAGCTCGGTCAGGGCGTATTGGTCCATGTCCTGCTCGGACTGGAAGCTCATGCGGCGGCGGAGGGCCAGCAGCTCGAGCGCCCGGTCCAGCACTTGCTCCACGCCTTCGAGATCCACGGTCTTGATGACGAAATCGTAGGCGCCGAGCTTCATCGCCTCGACGGCGTCCTGGACGGTTCCATACGCGGTGAGCATGATGACGAGCGCAAACGGCGCCTTCTGCCGGCAGATCTTGAGCGCGTCCAATCCGGAGAGGCCGGGCATCTTCACGTCGAGCAGCAGCAGGTCCGGCACTTCATGGTCCAGCGCCTGCACGAGGTCTTCGCCAGAGGCGAAGGCCGTGACCCGGTGGTTGCGCCTGGTGATGCGCTTCACGAGAGCCGAGCGGATCGCCGGTTCGTCGTCGGTGACAAAGATGGTCGCGTTCATAGGATTTCCCTCATGATGGTCGTCGAAGTCTTCAGGGGAAGCCAAAGCCGGGCCGTCGTTCCGCTGCCCATCTGGCTGACCAGGGCGATGTCGCCGCCGTGCGCGTCCACGATGTTGCGGCAAATCGCCAGACCCAGGCCGGTTCCATGTCGCTTGCCGGTGGTGAAGAAGGGCTGGAACACTTGGGCCAAGGCCTGCTCCGGAATGCCGGGGCCGGAATCGGTAATCTCGATCAGTACGCCCGGTTTGTCGTCGCGCGATACCTCGGTTGCGTCGAGTCGCAGGGATCCGCCGTTCGGCATCACGTCCAACGCGTTGTGGCAGAGGTTGAGCAGCACCTGCTTGATCTGATCGCGGTCCGCGTAGACCGTGATCGCGCCGGCCGAGGGGTAGGTCACGGCGATGTGCTGGGCGTGGATCCTCGCGTCCAGCAGTTTCAACACGTCTTCGACGGCGTCTTTGAACAGCCACGAGGCCGGGACCAGGTCCCGGGGGCGCGCGTAGTCGATGATCTGGTTGACGATGCGGTCCAGCCGCCTGGTCTCGTTCAGAATAATGTCGAGATCGGCGCGCTTCGGGTCGGAAGGATCGATCTCATCGCGCAGCAGCGAGGCGGTGGATCCGATGCCGACCAGAGGATTGCGGATCTCGTGGGCGATGCCGGCGGCCACCTGGCCGAGCGTCGCGAGCCGTTCGGCCCGGCTCAACTGCGTCTGCATGTCGTCGAGCGCCGTGACGTCCACGTTGAACCCTTGATACATCGTGGGTTGGCCTTCCGCGTTCTTGATCGGAATACGCCGGCTCAGGACCTTGCGGACGGTGCCGTCCGGGCGCACGAACCGGAACACCGTTTCGTAGGGCATGCCGTCGGCGACGGCCTGTTCGTATTCCCGCAGCACGCGGTCGCGATCGTCCGGGTGGATCCAGTGACGGAAGGCTTCGGGTTCGTCTCCTTCGTCGGGATTCATGCCGGCCAGGGATTTGTTGTAGCGGTTGCTGAACGTGATCGTCATGCCGGACGTGGTAAAAATGCCGAAGGGAGCATGGTCGACGATGTTGCGGTACTTGTCCTCGGAGGCCGCGAGATCCTGGTTGAGCTCGCGCAGCTCCGCCTGATTCTTCTGAACGCTGGCGAGGTGCTCGCGCACCTGCCGGCTCATGGTGCTCATGACGCGGGTCAATTCGCCCAACTCGTCCTGTCGCGGCAGGACCGGCACGTCGGCGGGAAGGATGGCGTCGGACGATCGGACCGACTTGGCGAGGCTGATCAGCGGGCCGGTTATCGAGCGGGCGATGAGCTGCAGCGCCAGGATGAGCAGCACCAGGACCAGCGCGATGCCGCCCATGATGTGGGCCACCATCTGGTTGCGCGACTTGGCCATGTTGGCCAGTGCGTCGTTGAGGGCTTCCTGTTCCAGGCGGTCGAACCGCGCCATGTGCTCGCGGATGAGCTGCATGAGGGCGCGTCCCCGGCTCTGTTCGATGTAATGCAGCGCTTCGGCCGTCCGTCCGCTCTTCACCAATTGGATCAGGCTTTCCTTCTCGTCCATCATTTGCTTGACCAGACGCTGGACCTGCTCGACGGCCTCGTACTGGGGCCTGTGGGGGCGAATCAACCCCAGCAACGTCTGTTCGACCGAGGGCAGGTGCTGGTGCGCGTTCCTCGACGGAACCAGATAGGCTTCCTGCCTGGTCATCACGTAACCGCGGAAGCCCGTTTCATAATCCACGATCATCCGCATGTACTCCGCGGCGGCTCGTTGCGCCACGTACACGCGATCGAGCTGCTCCTCGTGTTCGGTCAAGGCTTCGAGCCGCTCGTAGGCGTCCAATCCCAGGACGAGGAATGCGACGAGCGGAATGAGGGAGGTCAGGAGCAGCTTGCGCGCGATGGGAAGATCGTTGAACAGTCCGGAGATTCGTCGCCACATCAGAATGCGCCGCTCCAGGTGATCATCGCGATCATCGTAAGGAGCGCCGAGAAGCCTTGTCAATTGCGCCGGCGCCGTGCGCCTCAGAGTATCGGACATCATGGCAGTGTGGCGGGTCTCCCTGGCCCGTCATGGGGCGCTCGACCTCCCGCCTCCGGCTCGATCCGGAACGGCGGCCGGTCGCGTGAAGGCCGGAGGGCTGGCCTGCTGACCGAGCCGGCCGGAGCCGGGGCCGATGGCCGGAGACAGCGGAAGGTGAGCCTCACCGAGATCGGGGCTTCTCGGCGGTACGGTCGACGGCATGAAAGCCCCGGAGTCTTCTCCCGTGTGCCGGCGGAGCGGGCGATCGCCGGGACGGCCGGTCATGCCGAGATCGGACCTCGTGGTGGGTGCCTGTGAAGACGTGGTCTCGTCCTCGTGTGCTCGGGCGACCGCCGCGGCCGGTCCCAAAGTCGAGCCGATGGTTCTCACGTTGCCGGAGATGACCCCCTGGGCCACGGATTCGGCGCTCGTCAACTCGTCGCCGTAGACATCCGTCTGGTACTCGTCGGTATCGGCCTTGGCCAACGAAGACCAGACCGACTGTCCCGGTTCACCGATGCGAATCTTGGTGACGGTGGACAAGCCGGGCCTGACGGGATATTCGCGGATCTCGTCGGCCGCGAGGGCGATGCGGACCGGCACGCGCTCGATGATGTGAATGAAATTGCCGGTGGAATTGTCGGGAGGCAACAGCGCGAACGGGCTTCCCGTGCCGGGCACCAGACCCTCGACCGTCCCGTGGAACGTATGTTTGCCTCCGTACAGATCGACGCGGATCTCGGCCGGCTGGCCCGGCCGGATCTCGCTCAATTCGGTCTCGCGCAAGTTCGCCTCCACCCAGAGGTGATCGAGCGGCACGATGGTCATCAGGTTCGCGCCGGGCCTCACCCGGTCGCCCACCTGGGCCTTGCGCTTGGCGACGTACCCGGATACCGGCGCGAGGATCCGCTGGCGGGCATATTCCAAATGAGCCTCGATGAATTCGTGTTTGGCCAATTCAACCGCCGGGTGTTCCATGACCGTCGTGCCGCCGATCTGCGCGTCCAGCGCATCGTATTCCGCCTCGGTTTCCCTGACGTCGGCTTCGAGCGCCTGAAGTTGGTCCGTGGCGTTTTGCAGCGTCTGCTTGGATACGGCTCCGGTCGGCGCGGCCTTGCGGTAGCGCTCCACGTCGTGGCGGATCACGTCGAGCCTGGCGCGGCGGGCGGCCAGCTTCTCTCCCACCTGCCGCTGCGTGAGAAACAAGGCGTTGATCCGGCGCACCGTTTCGCCGAGCCTGCCGCGCGCGCGGCCCAAGGCCGCGTAGGCCTCGTGTTCATCGAGGCGGATCAGCACGTCGCCCCGGTTCACGAATTGAGTTTCCTCGAAGAGGACCTGCGTGATGATGCCCGTCGCCTGCGCGGCGACCGGCACCAGATTGCCCGTCACGTAGGCATTGTCCGTCTGGACCCAGTACCGCAACACGGTCCACCAGTAGATGCCGTAAGCCGCGCCGGTCAGGACCAACGCCGCCGTCACGGCCAGCAGCCGCCGGTTGCGCTGTCGTCGAAGTGACGCGTCGTCCATTCCGGATTCCTGAGTCATCGTCCTCCTCGTCTCACGCTCAGCCTGCTTGATCGGCAGGCCGTTTGCTCACATCGTCGTTGCGATAGCCCCCGCCGAGCGCTTCGATCAGGTCCACGGCTGCGACCAACTGGTCGCTTTCGAGCGCCCGCATCGCATATTCCTGCTCGAGCACCGGATAGCGGTGCCGCAAGATCTCCCGGTCGTCGTCCAGCCCTGAGATCAGCCGCACCTTCGCCAGCCGCCAATCCTCGCTCAGCGCCGCGACCAGTCGGTGGTGCGACTCGAGCATCTCGCGGGTGGCCTGCCAGGCGCTGAGGCTGTCCGCCACCTCGCGCAATGCGCCGAGGAGCGTGTCATTGTAGAGCTCGACCGCCGCGTCGTACTCCGCCCGGTGCGCGGCGAGCTCGCCGCGGAGCCGGCCCCCTTCGAAGATCGGCAAGCGCAGGCCCGGCGCCATGCCGTAAGAGAAGCTCTGCCCGCTGAACAGGAAGTTGGCGAGCTTGTCGGCTCCCTTGGTGAGCGTCAGCGCGTTGAACCCGACGAAGGCGGTCAGATCGATCGTCGGGTAGAACTGCGTCTTGGCCACTTTGACCATTCTGGCCGCCGAATCGGCGCGATAGAGCGCGGCCGCCAGATCGGGCCGGTGCACCAACAATCCCATCGACAGATGCTCCGGTACGGGAATCCGTTCGGGAATGGTGACGCCGGTCTTCCCGAAGAGGCGATGCGCCTCGTCCGGTCCCTTACCCATGAGGCGGGCGAGGAGGTTGCGCTGAACGTCCAACTGATCCCGCACTCCCGCCACGCGTTTGACCGCCGCTTCATAGTCCGCCACGCTCTGTTTGACCGCCAGATCGGTATCCAGCCCCAGCTGGTACCGTGTTTCGGCGAGCCGGCGGAGTCCCCGGCGAAGCTCCACGATCGAGCGGACCAATTCGAGCTGCCGGTGAAGGGCCTGGCCGCGGAAATAGGCGCGGGCGATTCCGGCCGTCAGGCGGAGACGGATCTCGGCCCGCTCGGCCTCCTCGGCGGCCGCTTGCCCAAGCGCCGCTTCAATAGTCGCGCGATTCTTGCCCCAAAAGTCGAATTCATACCGCAAGCTCAGAGGATTGATGACGCCCAAAAGGATTTGCGCGCCGGCGACCTCGGGATTCAAGGCCGCGAAGACTCCGTGCTGGGAAATGCGTTCGTAGGTCAGCGAGGCGTCGGCTTCCAGAAACGGCAGCAGCCTGGCGCCCTCGACGCGGACCAGCGCCTGCGCCTCTCGCAGCCTGGCGGCGGCGGCTTTCAGACCGGGGTTGTCCTTCAGCGCCTGCTCCATCAGACCGTTCAATTCGGGGTTCTCGAACTGCTCCCACCAGCGGTCGTCGGGCCACTTCTGCAGCCGGCTCGATACTTCTTCGATCGTCTCCTTGAGCTCGGGCGTGTCGAGATAGGCGGCCGGCGGGTCGCCCTTGGGAATCCACCAGGCGCACCCGGCCGTGATCAGAAGGGCGCAAGCGCCGGCGGCCACGAGGCTGGACCGGACGGCTGTGCGACGGGTGTATGTCACGGCTGCTCCATCAGCTCTTCCGACCGTAGTATTTTGATGGCCTCGGCGCGGCCCAAGGCCGGTTCCCGCGTGGGCCTGGCCAACCAGACGACCAGGGCCAGTCCCAGGCAGAGGTAGCTCGAAAGAAGGAAGGCATCGTTCAGGGCTAGAATCCCGGCCCCCTGCTTCATCATCAGCTGGAGTTTTCGTTCGATCATGCCCGGAGCGAGGCCGACGTGCTCCAGTTTGTCCATGACCGGCCGAAGCACGTCGTAACTCGCCGAGGCCCGGCCGCCGAAGTGGTCGCTCAACCGCAATTGATGGAAGGGGGTGCGCCGAAAGAGGACGACGCCCTGCCACGCGATGCCGAGCGCGCCGCCCGCGACACGGAAGATGTTGGCCGCTTCGGCGGCCCTCAGCATCTGTTCTCCCGTCAGGCCGTGCAGCGTGAGCACCGTCAGGGGCGTGAAGAACGAGCCGAGGAAGACGCCTTCCAGCATCATGGGCCAAAAGATCTGGTCGAATGACTGGGGATCGTCGAACAGACCGATCCAATAATAGGTGGCCGCGAACCCGACGGCGTTGAGGCTGGCCAGCAGCCGGACATCCACGTGCTTGGCAATTTCATGTACGACGGCGATCATCGGGATTCCCAGGAAAATCATGGGCAGGAAGACCATGCCGGCCAGGGTGGACGAGTATCCCATGAGCACTTGCAACTGGACGACGAACAGTGCCAGCAGTCCCTGAATGGACAGGAATCCCAGCGCCAGGCACAGGACGCCGACGGCGAAGTTCCGGTTTGTGAACAGCCGCAGGTCGACGGCGGGGCGGCGTTCGCCGAGCTCCCAGACGATCCAGATCGGAATCGCGGCGAGCACGATCACCAGCACGATCCGCAGGAGCGGGTCGTCGAACCAGTCGAAGTCGTTGCCCTCGTTCAGGATGGTCTGGAGTCCGCCCAGGATCACGGCCAACAGAAAGAATCCCACGAAGTCGAACGGCTCCGGGCGGGACTTGGACGCTTTCTGTGGGAGCAGGGCCGCCGTGAGACCGGCGACGGCGAGGGCGAGCGGGATGTTGAGATAGAACAGGCTTCGCCACCCCCATTCGTCCGCGATCCATCCGCCGGTCGCGAGTCCCAAGGTGAAAGGCATCAAGGTGAACAGACCCCAGACCGCCAGGCCCATCGATTTGAGCCGGTCGGGATATTCCTGGAGCAGCAGCGATTGGCCCAATGGAATGGTGAGTCCGCCGGCCAGTCCCAAGAGGATTCGGGCCGCTACGAACGTGGAGATGGTGGCGTCCATGGAGCAGAATGCGGATGCGGCGGCGTAGGCCACGAAGGCCCAGACGAAGACCCGCACGTCTCCGTAGCGGGATGCGAGCCATCGGGCGATCGGAAACGCCAGGGCCAGCGCGATCATGAAATCCGTCTGGGCCCAGGTGCCGAAACTGGGAAGCACGCCGCCGAGATCTCCCGCCGCGTGAGGAAGCAACGCCACGTAGGAACCGGCGTTGAACAGGACGACCATGTGCGCGAGGCCGGAGACGAGGTTGAACAGAATGAACGGCCACCCCTGCAGCCGCGCGTCGCGGGATCCGGCGGAGGGTAGCGCATCGTTCATCGAATCGTCTCCACGGCCATTCAAAATGACGGAGAATACCCGCGCCCATGTTCGGAAACGGTCGCGGCTTCCGCCGGGACCGGCGCGGCCGAAGCCGCCACCGGAGCCCGGTGGGTGAAATAAATGGCCAAGCCGGTGAACACCATCCCGCCGACCAGGTTGCCCAGGGTGACCGGAATCTGGTTCCAGATCCACCAATCCGCCGCCGTGACGTGCGCGCCCAACAACATGCCGACCGGAATGACGAACATGTTGACGACCGCGTGTTCGAAGCCTTGCGAGAAGAAGAGCAGGGTCGGGCCCCAAATGGCCAGGATCTTGCCGGACAGCGAGGTCGTCGCGAACGCGAAGACGACGGCGAGGCTCACCATCCAATTGCACAGGACGGCCTTCGTGAACACGGTCAGCATGCCCGCCGACCCGTGGGAAGCGTAATAGTTGGTCTTGGCCTCGGCGATGGCGATCAGTTTGGTGCCGGTCGCCGAGAGCCCGGCGTCTCCCGCCGTCGTCAGCACGATCGCCAGCATGGCGGCATAGAGGACGCTGCCGAGCAGATTGCCCATAAACACCCAGCCCCAATTGATGAGCACCCGGCTGACGCAGGCGTTCTCCTTTCCGGCCGCTGTCGCGCAGGGCAACAGGGCAAAGCTGCCGGTGATGATTTCGGTCTTGAGCAGAATGGCGATGCAGAGGCCGATGGGAAACAGCAGCGATCCGACGAGCCAACTGCCGGTTTCGACCGCTGCCGTCACGGCCATGCTGGTGGCGATCCCGAGGTAGGCTCCGGCCAGGGCTCCGCGGATCACCAGGTGCGAGGCCGGCACATCCAGCTTCAGCGCGCCCGTGCTCACCATGTCTTTGACGACGTCGTGCGGCTTCACATAGTCCATCATCCTGCTCCGTTCGAGAATGAGTTGCGCGGATATCGATCAAGGGCAGAGCAACTTCGGGGCCAAGTCGGTTCTCGCGCATCTCAGCGGGTTATCGCAGGTTTTCCTTGAAATACGAATCGTGAGGAATCGCGGACCGCGAACGAGGTCGGAGCATGAGTGGAGTCGGGGCGTGCGGCTCGTGCGATACCGCTCAAGCGCGTCGCCGCCGCAACCCTCGCGGATGCGAAGGGAGGCGGATACGTCGCCATGATCTCAGGGACAGGTTGGCCCGCGACCGAGAAATTCTGTCACGCCCGGATTGGACGAGAGCATCGATCACCATGAAATATCGTCGGATCTGAAGAGGTATGGATCATGCGTAGTAACCATGGATAGTCATTTCCTGCGTCACCTCTCCGAAACCCTAGTAAGGGAGGCGTGCCATGGTGTTCTTGTCGTTTCGCGATCGCTCGAAACTGGTCCTCTTTCGGTGGTCGGCCGTCGGGGCCGGGTTGTGCGTCGCATTGGGGCTTCACATTGTCGCCAGCGCCCTTGGACTTGGGATCGCGTATGCCGGCGCCGGTTCCATAGCGGAAGGATCGACGGGATATTTGGTGCTCGCGTGGAGCGGAGCGGCCTGGCTTGCCGCAGCCTTTGTCGGAGGCTACGTTGCCGCGTGGGTCGCTGATTCCTCGAGCTACGTGGAGAGTATCTTCCACGGATTGACGCTTTGGGGACTACTGACGGTGGTCCTGATGGTGCTGCCGCCGACCGCGATGAGCCTGGGCGGGATGTTGGCCGAAACCGTGCCGCCTTCCGAGATCGTTTCCTTCGTCGCCTGGTTCGTCGCGATCGGGGGGCTTCTGTCGCTCGGGACGACGATCTGGGGCTCCATCGTCGGATCGCGGGTCGTGGAATCCGTCGAAGCAAAGATGACGGAGGGCTACCGAGCGGCCTGAGGAGACTCTGAGCCAGGAGCGGAGGAGGCGAAGATGAGCAACATAGAGAAAGCCGAAGTGATCCGCCAGTGGGTCAATCCGGAGGAACGGGTCAGCGTGCAGTTCGACGACGCGCGGGATCTGAACGCCGAAGTGACGGGGTGCACCGATCAGCTGGTGGCCTTGGCGTTGGAAACCGACGTCCCGCACATGCGGCAGCAGTTGTCGATTCCTTTGAGCAAGGTGGAAGTGGCCGCGGATCCGTCTCACTATACCCGCGATCCCGATCGGCCCTTGCAGCGGGAGCGGCTGCTGTTGCTGGTCAAGGGAAGCCGTCCGGCGGTGGTTTATTGAAGCGATCCGGCTGATCCGGCTAATTCGATGGACGGCTTCGTGACCATCGAGCCGGCGGACATGGGACTGATGCAGGATGCCATTGGCCGAACGTCGCAGGACGGGCCGGCGGCCCGTGCGGCGGCGGTCACCAGGTCCTGTTCGCTGATAAGCCGGACGTCGAGATCGATCAGCGCCTGGTCGGGGAGCAGCGACCAATCCACGGCCATGACTCCGGGCAGAGCCAAGAGTGCCTTCGAAAGGACGCTTTGTTGAACGCCACAGGAGGAGCCGCCGACCTGGAGCGAGATACGGTGCACGGATGAAGCGGCCCGGGCGTCCGGAAGCGGCCAACCGGAGAGACAACAGAAGAGGAAGAACGCTGTCACCAAGACCTTCCGTCCGGTTTCCAGAAAATCCTCAGTCATTCCACAGACTCGTCGCGGGGAAAACGGGCGGCGCGGCCCCATGAGATTGAGGCCGTGCCGCTTCCCAGCCGGTTCATGACAGCCAGGTTCATACCCGTCCGATCCGTTACGGCACCGGGACCGGAGTGATTTCGGTCTGGGGCACCGACACTTTCCAGGGAACCATCGGCATGAGCGGTTGTGGCTTGGCGTCGGGGGACGCCACCAATACCGCAATGGCCCCGCGGAGTGCGCCGGTCAAGGAATGAGTGACGAACGGGTAGGCGCCGGGGGATTCGACGACCACATCGAAGGTTGCCGCGCTCCCCGGTCCTACCACATAGGTTTGAACACCGGTGAGCTTGTTGGCCGGGTTGCCGCTCTCATAGACGTTGTCCCAGATCTCGCCGATCGGGTGAAACGAAGAAAACTCGTTCGGTCCGGCATTGACGAAGTAGACGCGGACACGCTCGCCGGGCTTCGCGTCCAGTTTTCCTCCACCCGTGACGAAAGGGTGGTACTTGAAGATGCCCCCGTTGAACATCATCCCATCGTATTTTCGGTCGAACATCGCCTGCACGTCACCCGGGTTCTTGAAATACTCCGATTGGATCAACACATATTCACGATCGGCCTTGGGCCAGGCCTTGGCATTTTGGGGATCCACGATGATCGCGCCGAACATGCCGCGGGCGATGTGCTGGATCATCGGCGGCGCGCCGCAATGATAGAAAAACACGCCGGGCTTTTTGGCGACGAAGGTGAAGCTGATGGTTTCACCGGCATTGACGGCCCGATAGTTCTTCAGAAAGTCGATCTCGGCGGCGTGAAAATCCATCGCGTGGGGGTTTTTGTTCTCGGCGGGGTTGGTCAGCGTGAATTTGATCGTGTCACCTTCCGTGACGCGGACGACGGGCCCGGGCATCGTTCCGTTGAACGTCCAGGCGGCGTACTTTTCGCCGCTGCCGTCGATGACGACGTCGGTCTCGACCGCCGTCATCGAGACTTCATGCGTCTTGGCGCTGGCCAGAGTCGCATCGAGCGAGAGGGGAATCAGCAGACAGGTGGCAAGACCGGCGAGGACCGGAAGCGGATGCGGATGCGGACGACGGATCTCCATGTTGGGGCCTCCAGGTTATGTGAAGAGTCGAAGATGCGCGTCGGCAGGATACCGAATGAGCTGGACATAAAAACATGACATTCGTCATGTTTTTGAGAAATGCCCGACGAGTGGCTTGAAATCAGGCGGACGCGAAGGACTTGAGGCGCGCGAGGTCCCGGATAATCAACCGGTTTGCGGTACCCGTCACGAGACGGTCTTTCTTGAACCGGCTCATGATGCGGATGGCGGTTTCGGTCGTGGTGCCGATCATATCGGCCATGTCCTGGCGGGTGAGCCGCACGGCAAGCCTGACGCCTTGCGGGTCAGGGACGCCGCTGCGCTCGGCCAGATCGAGCAGGAGGGCCGCCAGGCGTTGATCGGTGCGATCCAACGCCAGCAGCTTGGCCTTCTCCTGCGCTTCGTTCAGCCGTGCTCCCAGGTATTTGATGACTTCGAGCGCGGCGTCGGGGCTGCGCCGGAGCAGCTCAAAATACGCCGTCTTCCTCATCCGCAGGACGCTCACGTCGCCCATCGATTGCGCGGTGCCCGGATGGCAGCCGCCGTCGAAGGCGGCGGCGTCGCAACAGAAGAGGTCGCCGGGCATCAACATTTTCAACGTGCATTCCTTGCCCTCGGGGGACGACTTGACGCACTTGACGACGCCTTCTTTGACGATGTGGAAATATTCGGTGGGATCGCCTTCGCGGAAGATGTAATCGTCCTTGGCGTAGCGGGCTTCCGACAGCTCGCCGAGCATGCGCCGGCGGTCCGTGTCGGACAGGATATTGAGCAGGGGAATGTGCGCGATGCCCGGCGGGACGGCCGAAGCCCCGCCGTTACTTGATGATTTGTTTTGCCGCTTCGACAATAGAGCGTGCTCCTATGCCAAAGTGATCGACGAGCTCCTCGGGTTTCCCGCTGTGCGGGATGGCCCGCACGGCGAGCTTGTGCACCCGGACGCCTTCGGAGCCGACGGCGCCCAGCACCGAATCGCCGAGTCCGCCGTGCGCGTAATGGTCTTCGACGGTGAGGATGCGCCCCTGCGTCGAGCGGGCGCAATCCAGCAGCGTGGTGCGGTCGATGGGGACGATGCTGTACAAATCGACCACGCGCACGGAGATGCCGGCCGCTTTCAATTGATCGTGGGCTTTGAGCGCTTCGAACAGCGTAACTCCCGCCGCCACGATGGTGAGTGCGTCCGATTGACTGTGGCGGACGACTTTCGATCCGCCGATGGGGAACCGCTCGTCTGCTCCGTAAATCACCGGGGATTTCGGCCGGCCGGCGCGCAGATACACCATGCCCTTGTGGGCGGCGGCGGCTTCCACCAGCCGGTAGGTGCTGGTGGCGTCCGACGGATAGAGGACGGTGACGCCCGGTTGCGCGGCCATCATGGCGATGTCCTCGAGACCCATCTGCGACGGTCCGTCTTCGCCGATGCTGACCCCGACGTGCGTGCCGACGAGTTTGATGTTCGAACCGCTGATGGCGGCCATCCGGATGAAGTCGTAGGCCCTGGTGAAAAACGCGGCGAACGTGGCGACGAAGGGAATCTTCCCGCAGGCGGCAAGTCCGGCCGCCGCGCCGAGCATGTTTTGCTCCGCGATGAAACTTTCGAAGAACCGGTCGGGGAACTTCTTGCCGAATTTTTCCGTGTAGGTGGAATTCTTCACGTCGGCATCCAGCGCCACGACCTGCTGGTTGACGGCCCCGATCGCCTCGAGCGCCACGCCGAACGCCTCCCGTGTCGCGGCGGAATCACCTATCTTATAGGGAGGAGCCGGTACGGTCCCTGCGGTTGCGGGAGCGGCCGTGGAGGGAACCGGCTTCGGGATGACGGCCTCGGTTCCGTTGGGTTTGAGCTGTGCCGTCAATTCCTCGATGGCTTTCTGCATGTCCTGGCCCTTCGGGATGGGCTTGCCGTGCCAGTTGGGATGGTCCTCGATGAAGGAGACGCCGCGGCCCTTGAAGGTCTTGGCCAGAATCACCGTGGGGCGCCCTTTCGTCTCGGCTGCCTCCGAGAAGGCCGAGAGGATCGCCTTGAGGTCGTGTCCGTCGATCACCATCGCGTGCCATCCGAAGCCCGACCAGCGGGCGCGATAGGCGTCCATGTCGTGCTGCAGCATCGTCGGATCGCTCTGCCCGAGCCGGTTTACGTCGACGATGGCGCAGAGGTTGTCCAAGGCGTACTGGCGCGCGATCTCCGCGGCTTCCCAGACGGAGCCTTCGACGGATTCTCCATCCCCCATCAACACGTAGGTGCGGCGGCTCAGCTTGTCGACGAACTTCGCGTCGAGCGCGATGCCGACGCCCACGGGAAGCCCCTGGCCCAGCGAGCCGGTGGCCATGTCCACGAACGGCAGCCGGGGAGTCGGATGGCCTTCGAGATCGGACGTCAGGGTCCTCAGCTTGAGCAACTCACTGACGGGAAACAGACCCGCTTCGGCCCAAGCGGCGTACAGCAGCGGAGCGGCGTGTCCCTTGGACAGGACGAATCGGTCGCTGTTCGACGCCTTGGGGTTCTTCGGGTCGTACCGCATGACGTGGAAGAACAGGGCCGAAACGATGTCCGCGGCGGAACAGCAGCTCGACGGATGTCCGCTGCCGGCCTCGCTGGTGGCCCGGACGCTTTCGATCCGGAGCTTCGTGGCTTTGTTCTGGAGCGTGGTAAGGAGATCGGGGGTAAGGCTCGGGCTGGCCATTGAAACTCCTTTCTGGAATTCCGCCGGGCGCGTCTCGTGTCCGTTCACTCGCGCGCGGCGGCAAGAAGAGAAAACTCAGGCTAGCAAACCCGAGGCGGACGAGTCAATGAAGTCGGCGCGAGGATAGCGGGTCGGTTGCCGTCAGACGCACTGAAGTTTCTCATTCCCGCGGAAGCGAAAATCCGGTCAAGGCATTCTCCTCAGCATGGAGCCGTGATCGAGGCGTGGATACGCGCCTTCGCGGGCATGACGCAAGAGGCGCGAAGTTCGCCGGCCGGCGCCCGGCGATCAGGCGGGCAAGGCGGGAGTGACGGCCGACACTTCCTCCGAGCAAGGCCCTTCGACTCCGTTGTAGGAACTGACCGAAAAATAATAGCGCGTCTCAGGGCGCAGATTGTTTACGGTTCCCTTCGGTTGCGACACGAAAAGCGACGCTTCATACCGGCAGGATCCGCGATGGTTCGGAGACGAGCGGCCGTAATGAATGACGTATCCGGTTACAGTGGGATCCGGAACCGGATCCCAGGCCAAGGTGACGCTCAATGAAGAGACGGGGCTTCCCGTGTCCGGGACGGCTCCCATGTTGTTTCCGTTGCCTTGTCCGCACGCGCTCAGCGCAACGGGCATCAACGACAGCAGCAGAGCATGAATGGTGCGAAACGGGAAGCCGGATGTCGGGAGGAGCGTAGTCATCGCAACCTCTCGTCGGGGCGGATCGTCGATTGGGGCGCGGGCAGGCTAGCAAAGGATTCGGAACGAGTCAATGAACCGAAATGCATCCTGCTGCCGGCGGCGGGGGCGCCGGTTTCCCGGTTTGACTGGCCGAACGCCATTCCGGTATAGACCATCGAGGCGTCGCTCTCTTTCGAGGCGACCGTCGGGATTCAATCAATCACATCAACGGGAGGCAAGACGAGAATGCGAGGGACGACGTGCGCAATCGTATTGGCAGGTTTGTTGGCCGTGAACGGCGCGGCGTCGGCGGTGTTTGCGGGCGATGAGGACGGATCAAAGGTGACGATCACGGCGCCTGCCGATGGCGCGACCGTCGACGGAGCCTCCGTCGAGCTCAAGTACGAGTTGGCGAAGGGCGTCAAAGCCCATCATGCCCATGTCTACCTCGATGGGCAGTATCAGAAGGGATTCAAGGGGACCTTTACCAATCTCCCGGCCGGCAAGCATGAGATCAAGGTCGTGGCGGCGACGGACGACCACAAGATGCTGGCGGCGGAATCCGTCGTCACGATTGAAGTGAAGTAGAAACGGGGGAGAGGCTCCCGCTTTGCTTATCCGTTTCGCTGTCCGGCCGAGAAATCTTCGAGCGTATAGTTGTCCAGGATGTCGGCGATCGCGTCCCGTACCGTGCCCATCACCTGCTGGACGGGGCATTGCGCCTTTTCGGCATACGGACAGTCCGAGCATTTCTGGTACGCGGTCTTGCTGACGCATCCGATCGGCGCCAGCGGACCGTCCAGGATCCGAATGACCTGGCCCAGCGTGATCTGGCTCGGCGGCTTGATCAGCGCATAGCCGCCGCGAATTCCTCGGCGGCTGGACAAGAGCCCCGCGCGTTTGAGGGCCAACAAAATCTGCTCGAGAAATTCGACGGGAATGCCCTGCCGGTCGGCGATCTCGTGGCGCTGCAAGGTCTTGCTGCCGTTGGCAAGCGTCAATTCGAGGAGAGCCCGCAGGCCGTACTCGCTTTTCTTTGACAACTTCATGTTCGTTGAATCAAAGTGAGTTAATCAAGAACGGCACAATAGGCCGGGACCTTCGATCGAGTCAAGACAAGGAGGGGCGTGGCAGCGGGTCAGTTTGCTATGGGAAGGTTTTGTCAGAGGAACTGCCCTACTGCCAGGGTCGCAGCCGGATCGATGTACAAGCGCTTTCACAGGAGCGGCGCGTGCAAACCAAAGCCTCGCAACTCATTGATGATAGAGGAGGTTTATTGACAGGGCCGCTCGATTCTTGATAGCTTCGACCGTCGAGTCGGAGTATCGGCATCGGTCATCGGCAGCGGGGCGTAACTCTTCGTGACCTTCCAGGATCTCATCCTTACATTGCACCGGTTTTGGGCCGATCAGGGCTGTGTGATTCATCAGCCCTATGATCTGGAGATGGGAGCCGGCACCTTTCATCCCGCCACGTTTCTGCGCTCGCTCGGTCCCGAGCCCTGGCGGTCCGCCTACGCGCAGCCCTGCCGGCGTCCCACCGACGGCCGATACGGAGAAAATCCCAACCGCCTGCAGCATTACTATCAGTACCAGGTCGTCCTGAAGCCCTCGCCGGACAATATCCAGGAACTCTATCTGGAGAGCCTGGCCCGACTGGGAATCAATCCGAAGCAGCACGACATCCGGTTCATCCAGGACGACTGGGAATCGCCGACGCTTGGCGCGTGGGGCCTCGGCTGGGAGGTGCGGCTGGACGGAATGGAGATCACGCAGTTCACCTACTTCCAGGAGATCGGCGGTATCGAGCTCAGTCCGATCACGGGCGAAATCACCTACGGCACCGAGCGCATCGCGATGTATCTTCAGCAAGTGAATAATGTCTACGATCTCGCGTGGACCGACCAGGTCAAGTACGGCGACATCCATCATGAATCCGAAGTGCAGTTCTCGCGGTACAACTTCGAAGAAGCCAACGTGGACATGCTGATGAGCGCGTTTCAGGCCTATGAGGCCGAATGCAAGCGGTTGCTCGGCCATTCGGACCGGCGGCTCGCGCTCCCCGCGTACGACTACTGCATCAAGTCTTCCCACGTGTTCAATCTGCTCGACGCGCGCGGCGCGATCAGCGTCGCGGAGCGGACCGGCTACATCGGGCGGGTCCGCGCGTTGGCGAGGCAGTGCGCCGAACGGTATATAGAGGAACGTGCCGCCATGGGACATCCGCTCGTCGAGCGCCGGTCCAAGATGGCCGGTTCCCGCGGTCGCAAGTAAGTCACGGTCAATGGACAAACAAGCCGCACGCACACCAGCTTCCAAGCCGCCGGCTCGCGGCGACGGTGAACTGCTCCTGGAAATCGGCACAGAAGAACTGCCCTATCAATTCATCGTTCCGGCCCTCGCCCATCTGAAGGAGCAGGCGGCACGCACCCTGGCGGAGGCCCGCCTGTCTTATGGCGCACTCCGGAGTTATGGAACGCCGCGACGGCTGGTGCTCGTCGCCGACGGGCTGGCGCTCCGGCAGGCCTCGGTGGTCAAGGAAACGATGGGGCCGTCGAAGACGGTGGCCTTCGACGCCGGGGGGCAGCCGACCAAAGCGGCCCTGGGATTCGCAGCCGGTCAAGGCGTGGCGGTCGAATCGTTGCAGGTGCGGGCCACCCCCAAGGGCGAATATGTGTTTGCGGTCAAGCAGGATCCCGGGCGTCCCGCCAAGGCGGTCTTGCAGGAGCTGCTGCCGCAACTCATCGGCGGCTTGACGTTTCCGAAGGCGATGAAATGGAACGAAAGCGGCGTTCGGTTCGCGCGGCCGGTGCGTTGGATCCTGGCGGTTTTCGCCGGGGCGGTCCTGCCGATTCAGGCCGCGGGCCTCACGGCCGGGAACCGAACCTACGGTCACCGGGTGAAGGCGGGCAATCGCCCCATCACGGTGCGCGACGCCAAGTCCTACGAAAAGGCACTGGAGCGGGGCGGGGTCCTGGTCGATCCGGAGCGGAGGCGGGCCTTGATTCAGTCGCAGCTCGACCGGCTGTGCGCGACGGCCGGCCTCGTACTGCACGCCGATGAATCGTTGCTCGACCAAGCGGTGTTCACCACCGAATGGCCGCAGGCCTTGATCGGCGGTTTCAAGCCGGACTATCTCGCCGTGCCGTCCGACATTCTGATGACCTCCATGAAGGAACATCAGGGATTCTTCTCGGTCAGGAACAAGAAAACGGGCATCCTCGCCCCGCATTTCATCGCCGTGGCCAATACCCAGATCAAGGATCTGTCGCTGATATGCGCCGGCAACGAGCGCGTGCTGGCCGCCCGGCTGGCCGATGCGAAGTTTTTCTTCGATGAAGACCGAAAGACGAGGCTCGAGGCGCGCGTCGCGAAGCTGGCCGGCGTGACGTTCCACCAAAAGCTCGGAACGATGGGCCAGAAACAGGAGCGGATCAGGAAGCTGGCGGAATTTCTCGCGGGGCAAGCCGCCCCCGGCGATGCCGAGTTGGTGCGGATCTGCGGCCGGGCCGGCGCTTTGTGTAAGGCCGATCTCCTCACGGGCATCGTCGGCGAGTTTCCCGAGCTGCAGGGGATCATGGGTGGGGAGTATGCCCGGCACGACGGGGAGCCGGCCGCGGTGGCGCAGGCGGTTCGCGAGCAATACTTGCCCAAGGCGCTCGAAGGGGAACTGCCGCAGTCGCTTCCGGGACAGCTGTTGTCGATGGCGGACCGGCTCGACTCGATCGCCGCGTTTTTTCACGTGGGTCTCGTGCCGACCGGCTCCGAGGACCCGTTTGCGCTTCGCCGGCACGCCACGGCGATCGTGCGCATCATTTTGGAGGGCGGTCTCCGGCTGGACATGTACCGTTCCATCGAGGAGGCGCGGGCTCTCGTCGTCGCGGAAGCGTTCAAAGGCACGCCGGAATCCGAACAGGGCATGCGCCGGATCACGGACTTTCTGTTCGAGCGGGTACGCCACTACGGCCGCACCGTGCATCGCTTGCGCGACGACGTGATGGATGCGGTGTTGCGGGCGGTGCCTGGAACCACGCTCGACCTGGCGGACGTCCTCCGGAGGATGCAGGCGCTTCAGGCCGTCACGCTCGAACCCGAGTTCGATCCGCTCATCGTCGGCTTCAAGCGGGCCTCCCGGATCGTCGAGAAAGAGCAGTGGAGCCGGGAGCCGGTCAATCCGGCGTTGTTCAGCCATCCGGCCGAGACGGAACTCCACCGGCAGGTGGGCGCGAGCCGAAAGGACTTCGAAGCCGAAATGGAACAAGGACGATACGACGGGGCCCTGGGCCATCTCGTGCGGTTGAAGCCGGTGATCGACGCGTTCTTCGCCGGGGTCATGGTCAATGCCGATGATCCGGCCGTCCGCGGAAACCGTCTCTCGCTGCTGAAAACGGTCGATGACTTTTTCAAGTCGTTCGCAGACTTTTCGCGTATTATGGTACAAAGTGGTTAGAGGGCTTGTGTCCGTAGGTGAGGGGGATGGAACGACCCTACCCCACAGTCGAACCTGCGTCCCGGGAGTCGCGCGCGTCGGTGGCGAAGGTGCGTCGGTATACGATGCTCGTCACGCTCGGCTTGATCGTCCTGTGCAACGGCATTCTGCTCTTCGGGGTCTGGGTCAGCGGCGTAAATCTCGACGAGTTGGTCAAGACGCCCGATCTCTTCAATGCCACGAAAGACGTCTGCCTCAGATTGACATGGGAGAGGGTGCCCGGCGCGCCGGAACCGGTCCGGCTGTGCTCGGAATGGATTAATCTGGCCGATCCGTCCGGGGCGCCGCACCATTTGGCGGGCGACGTCAAAGTTCGGCAGGGTCCCGATGGACGGTATTATTTCGATCAAGGCGTCCGGCCCGATTTTCGGCTGTTGGCGCTCGCGCTGTTCGTCGGGGCCGTGCTCTTGTTCGGCCTGTGGGCGAGGCGCTATCTTGTGAGCCGCTACCGGCTTCAATTGGAGACGGCCGCACCGCGCAGTTCATGAATTCTCCACTGGTCGTGGAGCGGAAGGAGAGGGCACGCGTGGCAAAGAAATACGTCTACTACTTCGGGGACGGCAAAGCCGAAGGCACGTCGAACATGAAGGAGTTGCTCGGCGGAAAGGGCGCCGGGTTGGCGGAAATGACCAATCTCGGCATCTCGGTTCCGCCCGGCTTCACGATTTCGACCGAGGCCTGCGTCGAATATTACAAGCTGGGCAAGAAATATCCGACCGGCATGTGGGACGCCGCGTTGCAGGCCTTGAAGCGAGTCGAGCGGTCCATGGGCATGGGATTCGGCGATCCCGAGCGGCCCCTGCTCGTATCGGTGCGGTCCGGCGCACGCGCTTCCATGCCCGGGATGATGGATACGGTGCTGAACGTCGGATTGACCACCAAGACCGTGGAAGGCCTGGCCGCCAAGACCCGCAACGATCGATTCGCCCAGGACAGCTACCGCCGGTTCGTCTCGATGTTCGGCAGCATCGTCATGGGCGTGCCGCGCGAGCATTTCGAAGCCATCCTCAAGCACAAGAAGACCGAAGTGGGCGTCGCGCACGAGACGCACCTGGATGCCCGGCATCTCCGCGAGCTGGTCGCGAGCTTCAAGGCGCTGGTCAAAGAGGAAACCAAGAAGGATTTTCCGGACGAGCCGCTCGATCAATTGCAGATGGCCATCAACGCCGTCTTCTCCTCCTGGTTCGGCGCGCGGGCCATCACGTACCGCCGGCTGTACGCCATTCCCGATTCGTGGGGGACGGCGGTGAACGTCGTGGCCATGGTGTTCGGCAACATGGGTGAAACGAGCGGCACCGGCGTCGCGTTCACCCGGAGCCCGAGCTCCGGTGAAAAGACGTTCTTCGGCGAATGTCTGATGAACGCGCAGGGCGAAGACGTGGTGGCGGGGATTCGCACGCCGCTGCCCGTGAACGCGCTCGCGAAGAACGTGCCGGAGGCCTACAAAGAGCTCGAGCACACCTACAAGAAGCTCGAGAAGCATTACCGCGACATGCTGGACCTGGAATTTACGATCCAGGAAGGCAAGCTCTACATGCTGCAGACCCGCGTCGGCAAACGCACCGGGATCGCGGCCGTCAAAATCGCCGTGGACATGGTCAAGGAAGGGGCCATCACCAGGCAGGAAGCGGTCCAGCGGATCGGGCCGGACCAGCTGGCGCAGTATCTCTATCCGATTTTCGATACCAAAGAGGAGTCCAAGGCCAATCCGCTCGGCAAGGGATTGCCGGCCGGTCCCGGCGCGGCGGCCGGCAAGATCGCGCTGACACCGGATCGTGCCGTGGACATGAAGGCGGCGGGTAACCGCGTCGTGCTGGTCCGGCAGGAGACGAGCCCGGACGATATCCACGGAATGAACGCGGCGGCCGGGTTCCTGACCGCACGCGGTGGCATGACGTCCCATGCGGCGGTCGTCGCCCGCCAGATGGGCAAGGTCTGCGTGGCCGGATGCGAATCGGTGGAGGTGCTGGACGCGCAAACGGTGAAGATCGGCGCCAAGACGTTCCGCGAAGGCGATTATTTGTCGATCAACGGATCCACGGGCAACGTCTACGAGGGCGATATCCCGGTCGTCGAATCCGAAATCATCCAGGTCATTCAGGGCAAGCTCGATCCCAGAAAGTCCGACAAGTTCCAGCGGTTCGCCACGATCCTCTCCTGGGCCGACAGCTTCCGGACGCTGCGCGTGCGGGCCAACGCCGACGTGCCCGAGCAGGCCAACATCGCGCGGGGGTTCGGCGCCGAAGGCATCGGCCTCTGCCGCACGGAGCACATGTTTTTCGCCGAGGACCGGATCACGATCATGCAGAAGATGATCCTGGCCCGGACGAAGGAGGAGCGGGAAAAGTTCCTCGATCAGCTCCTGCCGCTCCAGAAGCAGGACTTCATCGGCCTGTACCGCGAGATGCAGGGATTTCCGGTGACCATCCGGCTCCTCGATCCTCCGCTGCACGAATTTCTCCCGAAGCGGGAAGAATTGATGGTGGAGATCGCGCAACTGGAATTGACCGGGGGCGACGGCGCCAAGCTCGAGGAAAAACGCCGGCTGCTTGCCCGGGTCGAAGAGCTGCACGAATTCAATCCGATGCTCGGGCTCCGCGGCTGCCGGCTGGGGATCACGATGCCCGAGATCACGCGGATGCAGGCCAGAGCCATCATGGAAGCCGCCTGCGAGCTGGCGAAGGAAGGCAAGAAGATCGTGCCGGAGATCATGATCCCGCTGGTCGGCATGGTTTCGGAAATGAAATCCCAAAAAGACCTGGTCCGCGAAGTCGCGCAGGAGACCATGAAGCGGTACAACGTCAAGCTCTCCTATTTCGTCGGCACCATGATCGAGTTGCCGCGCGCCGCGGTGACGGCGGACCGCATCGCCGAAGAGGCGGAATTCTTCTCCTTCGGGACGAACGATTTGACGCAGACCACGTTCGGTTTCTCCCGCGACGACGCCGCCAAATTCATCGACTATTACAAGACCGTCAGCATCATGGAGTCGGATCCCTTCGCCGTCCTCGATCGGGAGGGCGTCGGCGCACTGATGAAACAGGCGATTGTTGCCGGCAGGAAGACCCGCCCCGCGATCAAGTTGGGCATCTGCGGAGAGCATGGAGGGGATCCCGCCTCCGTGGAGTTCTGCCACGAGCTGGGCCTGGACTACGTCAGTTGCTCGCCCTACCGGGTGCCGATCGCCCGGCTTGCCGCGGCTCACGCCGCGTTGGCCGAAGCCGATGCGAAGAAGGCCGCCAAGTCTTCGTCGACGTCACGCACGAAACCGAAGAGCGCGACGCGCCCCGCGCGCCGTTCCCCCGCGGCTCGCAAGAAGAAGCGATGATCGGCCGCGTGGTTGAGCGAAGGAACGGCCCGATTCACCCGCGCATCTTCGTCAATCATGCGAGTTGACCCGGCAGACGACGACCGGTACATGTCCCTCGCACTCCGCCTGGCGGAGAAGGGGCGGGGGACGACGAGTCCCAACCCCATGGCCGGAGCGGTGGTCGTCAGGCGCGGCCGTATCGTGGGTCGCGGATTCCATCTCCGTCCCGGCTTGCCGCACGCGGAAATTCTCGCCCTCCTGGAGGCGGGTCCCTTGTCCGAAGGGGCCGATCTCTACATCACCCTGGAACCCTGCTGCCATACGAAAAAGCGCACGCCGCCTTGCGTGCCGGCGGTGCTCGATTCCGCTCTGCGGCGCGTGATCGTCGCGATGACCGACCCGAATCCGTTGGTCGACGGCAAAGGCATCGCGGCGCTCCGGCGGGCCGGTCTGCCGGTGACCGTGGGCGTGAAGGAGCGCGAGGCCCAAGCGCTGAACCGAACCTACAGCCACTGGGTCACGGCGAAGCGGCCCTATGTGATTCTGAAGGCGGGGATGACGCTGGACGGGCAGATCGCGACGCGGACGGGTCGATCCCGATGGATCACCGGCCTGCCGTCTCGCAGAGACGCGCATCGGTTGCGCGCGCAGGCCGACGCGGTGCTGGTGGGTGTGGGTACGGTGCTGAAGGACGATCCATCGTTGATCGCCAGGACCGGCGCACGTCTGGCGACGCCCGCCGACAGGCAGCCGCTGCGCATCGTGGTCGACAGCACCCTCCGGGTGCCGCCGGGCGCCCACGTGCTCTCGGAGCAGGAGACCGCCAAGACTCTCGTCGCGACGACGGCCGCTGCGCCGGCGTCCCGACGCCGGGTGCTCGAAGAACTCGGAATCGAAACCCTCATCCTGCCGTCGGCCGAGAAGCAGGTGTCGTTGCCCGCGCTGCTGAGGGCCTTGGGCCACCGCGGAATCACGTCGGTGCTCGTCGAAGGCGGCGGCGAGATCAATGCATCGCTGCTTCGCGGGAAGCTCATCGATCACGTATGCTTGTATGTCGCGCCGTTGTTGCTGGGCGGTGCCGACGCCACGGGGCTCATCGGCGGCCGAGGACCGGCGCGGCTCGCATCGGCGCCGGGGCTGCGCGACATGAAGATCCGATCCTTGGGTGACGATATTCTGGTGGAAGGAGATTTGTGACCCCGTGGACGCTCGCGCTGATCTTTCTTGCCGCCCTTGCCACCCTCGGCCTGTGGAGTGAGCCTGCCTCCCGGGCTGCGGACGCCGACGCGCTCGCCCCGCTGATCTTCCAATATCTGGAATCCCAGAATTCCGACGAAGCGGAGCGGTTGCTGCGGACGATCACGGCCCGCCCGGACGCGTCGGTCGAAAACGTCACGCAGATCGTCCAAACGGAATACCCGTACTCGTCGCAACCCATCGGTACCCTGCCGGACGAGCAGGTGGTCGTCGCCGGCCGTACGTACCAACTGGCGCTGTCCATCCCGCTGACGTATCAACCGTCCAAAGGCTATGCGTTGGTGGTCTGCCTGCACGGAGCCGGGTTTACCGGCGAGGCCTATCTTGATCGATGGAGGACGCGGCTGGAGGATGAGTATCTGCTCGCCTGTCCGACCTATCCGGGGGGCGCCTGGTTCACCAAGCGGGCGGAGTCGCTCGTCCTGGCTTCCATCAAGCAAGTGCGGCGGCGGTACCATGTCGATCCGGACCGGATTTTCCTCACCGGCATGTCGAACGGCGGCATCGGCGCCTGGCTGATCGGCATGCACCACGCGCCGCTGTTCGCCGGCATCGCCCCGATGGCCAGCGGGCTGGACCAGGTTCTGATGCCGTTCCTCGCGAATCTGCGCAACACTCCCGTCTATATGATCCATGGTGAAAAGGACCAGGTCATGCCGGTGGAGCTGAGCCGGTCCATTTCGCGGGAGCTGGCGGCGCTGGGTTATCCGTACGTGTACCGGGAGCATCAGGGCGAGCATCCCGTGGCCGGCGGCCACTACTTCCCGCGCGAGGAATTGCCCGAACTGGCGGCCTGGCTCAATCGCCAGCGCCGCGATCCGCTGCCGGCGAGGCTGACGGTGGTGCGCGAGGCCAGCCACTTTCAGCCGTTCGATTGGGTGCGGATCGACGCCACCGACCCGATCGCCGCCTTCGCCGACGATTTGATCAGCAAGCGGGACGAGTCGATCCGCCGGCGGGAGTACGCCAAGCTCGACGCGACCATCGTTTCGCCGGATCGCATCGAGGTGACGACGGAACGGGTGCGGCGCTACAGCCTGTTTCTCAATGAAGGGATGATCGACGTGACGAAGCCGCTGACCGTCTCGACCAACGGCACGGTGTCGTTCGAGGGACTCGTGACTCCGTCGGTGGAGCACCTGCTCAGGCAGATGCGGCTGCGCGACGATCCGCGGCAACTGTTTTCCATCCACCTCACCGTTTCGGCGCCGACGCCATGATCTCCATACCGTCCGGCGCGGCGCCGTTGCTTGCCGCCGTCGCGATCGGCACGGTCGCGTGCTGGCCGGTCGGCCAAGCCCGCTCCGAGACCTGCTCGTTGCCGGCCGAGCACGCGGGATTGACGTTTCCCGTCGACAGGGTCGATGCCGATTGGAACTGCCGGTTGCAACCGGTCGTCGTCAATTATACGACGGCCAACAAGATCGGGCCCGTACGGACGGCGTTGACGGAAGCCCTCTACACGTATCTGCTCGACCGTCCTCCGACGGCGGCGGCGCTGATCAATCGTCTGGATCTGGGCATTTACAAGGCGGAAATTCGCGGGCCCGGCCTGTACTGGGGTGACGACGGGGAGGGGACCCGAGGCTTGGTCCATCTCCTCTATCACGACCGCATGTCGCGGATCTATTACCTCGAAGGAACCCACCACAGCAGGCTGCTGCCCAGCCTGACGGGCAAAGCCGTGGTGCTTCTGAGAACGAAAGTCGTGCGGGAGCCCGAGGGAACCGAAGCGATGGACACGACGTTGGTGTCCTACATGAAGGTGGACAACCGCTTTGTCTCCGGACTGTTGTCGCTCTTGCGCCCCCTCATCGGCGGGACGGTGGAGCAGAAGTTGGTGAAGGGCCTGGACGTCGTCAATCGCTTGGGGCTGGAGATGCGCCGGCACCCGGATCGAGTTTTGTTCGAAGCCATGGATCCTCCGGCCTTGGACGACGCCGACATCGCGTTCCTGCAGCGCGCCCTGGCGAATCCCGCGCAGGCGCCGGGCCGTCCGCATGATGGGACGGCCCCATGACCTCGGCGCGCAGCTTCGTCCTGATCTGCACGGTCGGCGTGCTCTGTTTCATCAGTTACAACATGGTGCGCATGCCGGTCCTGGCGCTGTTTGCCGAATCGCTGGGCGCCGGGCCGGAGCGGATCGGACTGATCGTGTCGGTGTCGACGTTGACGGGCGTGCTGCTCAAGCTGCCGTCGGGGGCCCTGTCCGACGTTTACGGCCGGACGATCCTGCTTCGGATCGGCGTCGTGGCCTTCGGCCTTCCGCCGTTTCTGTATCCGTTCATCACGGATCTGAACGCCTTGACCGCGTTGCGGTTCGTGCATGGGCTCGCGACGGCGATCTTCGCGCCGAGCGCCTTGGCGACCGTGGCGGAACTCTATCGGGAACGTCGCGGGGCCGCCCTCGGCACCTACACGGCCTGCACGCAGTCCGGCGCCTTGCTGGGCCCGTTCATCGGAGGCTATCTGGTCTATGCGGCCGGATTCCCCGCGGCGTTCGTCACCGCCGGCGTGTTCGGATGCGCCGCGATCGCGCTCTTCTACAGCCTGCGGCTGAACGTGGCGCCGCCGCGCATGCAGGGAAAGGGTTTTTCGGCGATCACGGCGGAGATATGGAAAGGTTTTGCGGTGGTCGCGAGAAACAAGAAAGTCCTGATCACCAGCTCCACGGACGCGGCCAAGATGATCGCCAACGGCGCCTTGATGGCATTCCTGCCGCTGTACGGTTTGTCGGTGGGACTGAATGCCGGGGACGTCGGGCTCCTCTTCAGCGTGCAGGCGTTCACGTCGTTTTTCTCCAAGCCGATCATGGGGCGGGTGTCCGACCGCATCGGACGGCAGCCGCTCATCGTGGCGGGTTTGATGATCTGCGCCGCCACGTTCGTCTGCATCCCGCACGTCTCCATGTTTCCGCTGCTCTTGGTCCTGTCCGCCGGGTTCGGGTTCGGCGAGGCGGTCGTTTCCTCCTCCTCCTCGGCGCTCGTGGCGGACAGCTCCGAGTTCAAGACGTTGGGAGCGGGCATGGGCATGCAGGGCACGATCATGGATATCGGGCACGCGAGCGGGCCTCTTCTGGCCGGCATACTGATCGCCGGGATGAGTTATCGCGGCGCCTTCGCCGTGATCGCCGGCCTGCAGCTCGCCGCGGCGGCGGTGTTCTGGGTCACCATGAGACGGGCGCAGGCGCAGACAGCTTGAGGAAAAACCGACTATAATGCGGTGATGCAGGAGCATTCGACGGGAGATATCGTCATCGGCGCCGTCACGGTGATGGGCGTCCTCGTGCTGATCGTCGTGTTCGTGTACGTCGTCAAGCAAGTGCTGTTGAGGAAGGATTGATGTTCACCGGGATCGTCGAAGAAATGGGCGCGATCCGCTCCGTCGACAAGACGCTCGCCGGAACGAGAATGACGATTCTCGCGACGACGGTCCTGAGCGACCTGAAGGTCGGAGACAGCGTGAGCGTGGACGGCGCGTGCTTGACGGTGGCTGAACGGGATCAATCCTGGTTCGCGGTGGAGGTTTCTCCGGAAACGCTCGCGGTCACGACGCTCGGCCGGCTGGGAGCGGGCGCGCCGGTGAATTTGGAGCGCGCCATGAAGTTGAACGAGCGCATCGGCGGGCATCTCGTGGCGGGCCACGTGGACGGGGTCGGCAGGATTCGCAGCCGCCGTCAGGACGCCAACGCCGTCGTCGTGACGATCGATCTGCCGCCGGAAGTGCTGCGGTATTGTGTGATGAAGGGGTCGATCACGGTGGACGGAGTCAGTCTGACGATCAACGAGATCACCGACCATGCCGTATCGGTCGCGATCATTCCCCACACCGCCAAAGTGACGACGCTCGGGCTCAAGCAAGTCGACGATGCCGTGAATCTCGAATCAGACTTGATCGGCAAGTACGTCGAGCGATTGCTCCAGGAACGGAGCCAACTTTCCAAGCCGACTCCCGCCATCGACCAGGACTATCTCAAGAAAAAAGGGCTGATCTAGCAAACCCTTGAGAAAAAAAGCCGTCTGCTGCGTCTCGCGCGGCGCAGGCCCAGCCTTGATCTTTCACATCTCCCGAGCGAAGCACAAATTCTTACAGATTTTCCGGCCGTTTGGCAGTATGCCGCATCTTGCTCGCCGCACGCGTTTGGACGCCGGCTCGGGATGATGATGCCCGCATGCGACTTGTGCCGAGGCTCGGGCACCGTACGGCTGAGCCGATGCGGTCGCGCTTCGCGACGGCGAGGACTGTTTGCAGTTCCATCCTGCGTCGCATCGGATGGAACAAGTTCCGCAGCCGAGCAGAGGCGAAGCATTGTACGGTCGACCTGAGGCACCGGAGTATACGGGCATCATCATCCCACTCACGAGCGCCCACGAGTAAGATGTTAGCGGGCCACCCTACGCGATGTATCTACGGCTCATTTCTCGCCGAGGCGTGATAGAGCAGATAGAGGCCGAGGCCGGCGAAGACGGACACGACGATCGCCGCGGCCAGTTGAGCGAAGAAGCCGATCGGTCCGACGTAAATCTTATAGAGCTGGAGCAGAACAACGGGAATGCAGACGGCCAAGAGGAGAGCCACCATGTGCCGCCGCTGGTAGATCGGCTCTCCCGGTTTTCTCGACCCCTTCATGACAGGACGCTCGGCGGTCTTTCGCCGGCCTCGGGAGTTACTTCACAAGAAAGGCCTTTGAATCCTGTCCGGACGCCGTGGTGACGGTCAGGATCGCGAGTCCCTTGCGGCCGCCTGACGGGACGGTCGCGGTGAGGGTCGTGTCGTTCTTGAACGTAAACTTGGCCGGTCGACCCGGTCCGAACGACACGCCGCGCAGGCAGTTCGACGGACCGAACTGGGCTCCCTTGATGGTCACGCTGTCTCCGGCCTTTCCCTCGTCCGGTGTGACTTTCTCGATCCTGGGTCCCACACCGAAACAGGGTTCCGCTTTGCCCGCCGTTTCCGCCGACTGAAATTTCGACTTGTCCTGCTTGGGCTTGGAGGCCTTGGCTTGCGGCGCGGCCTTCGGCGTCTTGGCTTGCTTGTCCTTGTCCGCGGCAAGGGCGGATGAGGGGGAGAGCGTGGGGCAGAACCACAGTACCGCGCCGATGATCGCCATCGGCGCAAGATTCACGGACTTCATCATACCGGCCTCCTGTTGGTCACGATCAATGGTCAGTTTCGGAAATGCGATGCGCTACTCTTCGATGGTCGAAATGTCGCCGGGGTCCTGCCCCAGCTCCTTGGCCTTGAGCACCCGCCGCATGATCTTGCCGGATCGGGTCTTGGGCAGCGAAGTCACGATGTCGATCTCAGCCGGCACCGCGATCTTTCCCAGTTCGTGTTTGACCTGCTCTTTGATGGAGTGGATGAGCTCGGGAGTTTCTTTCTCCCCCTGCTTCAGAATGATGAACGCCTTGATGGATTCTCCGACCGTCTTGTGAGGCTTGCCGATCACCGCGGCCTCGGCCACGGCGTGGTGGCTGACGAGCGCGCTCTCCACCTCGGCCGTGCCGAGCCGGTTGCCCGCCACTTTGATGACATCGTCGGCCCGGCCCATGAACCACATGTAGCCGTCTTCGTCCTTGTGGCAGACGTCCCCGGCCGTGTAGCAATTCGGGATCGTGGTCCAATACGCCTTGTAGCGATCCGGATCCTTATAGATGGTCCGCATCATCGAAGGCCAGGGTTTCTTGATCACGGCGAAGCCGCCGGCGTTGGCGGGGAGGCTGTTGCCCTGCCGGTCGACCACGTCGGCTTCGATGCCGAGGAAGGGTCTCGTCGCCGATCCCGGCTTCAGCGGAACGCTGGGAAGCGGCGTGATCAGGATCGAGCCGGTCTCCGTCTGCCACCAGGTGTCCATGATGGGTTTGTCGCTGCCGGTCACCCGGTGGAACCATTCCCAGGCTTCGGGGTTGATGGGTTCACCGACGCTGCCCAGAATGCGCAGCGTGGAGAGGTCGGACTTCTTCGGCCAGTCTTCTCCGTAACGCATCAACAACCGGATGGCGGTCGGGGTCGTATAGAAGATCGACACGCCGTACCGTTCGATCAAGTCCCACCAGCGCCCCGGCGTCGGATAATCCGGCTTGCCCTCGGCGGTCAAAATGGTCGCGCCGTTGAGCAAGGGGCCGTACACGATATAACTGTGGCCCGTCACCCAGCCGGGGTCCGCCACGCAGAAATACACGTCGTCGTCCTTCAGGTCGAAGACGTACTTCGTCGTGGCGTAGGTGCCCACCATGTAGCCGCCGTGCACGTGGACCACGCCCTTTGGTTTCCCGGTGGTGCCGGACGTGTACAGGATGTAGAGCGGCGCTTCCGAATCGAGCGGCTCCGCCGCACAGTGGGGCGTCTCGTGCCGGAGCCAGTCGTGCCAGTCGATTTCCTTCGGGGCGGACAACGCCTGCCCCGGGCTCTGCCTGCGCACCACGACCACGTGTTCCACCGTCGGGCAGCTCTTCACGGCCTCATCGACGACCGGCTTGAGATTGATGACCTTGCCGCGGTCGAATCCCACATCGGCCGTAATGACGAGTTTCGCTTCCGCGTCGTTGATGCGGCTCGACAGGGCGGGAGCGCTGAACCCCGAATAGACGACGCTGTGGATCGCGCCGATTCTGGCGCAGGCGAGCATGGCCACCACTTGTTCCGGAATCTTGGGAAGATAGATCGTGACGCGGTCCCCCTTGAGGATGCCGAGTTTCTTCAGGGCATTCGCGCACCGGTTGACCTGCCGGTGGAGTTCGGCGTAGGTGAAGATCCGCTCCTGATCGTTCTCACCGATCCAGATCAACGCGACTTTGTTCTTTCGCCAGGTCGCCACGTGCCGGTCGAGGCAGTTGTAGGCGATGTTGCAGGTCGCGCCGACGAACCACTTGGCCCACGGATAGTTCCACTCGAGCACCGTCTTCCACGGCGTGAACCATTCCAATTCCTTTGCCAGACCGCTCCAGAACGCTTCCGGATCGGCGATCGACCGCTTGTACGCGGTTTCATAATCCTGAACGTGGGCCGCGGAGACCGTTTTGGCCGTCGGCCGGTACACCCGGCTTTCTTTCAAAAGGGTATCGATGTTGTCCGCCATAATCGCGCGCTCCCTGGTCGGCGTTCGAGTTCGCCGTGTGAATCGGCACAACCATACCTTGGTCGGGGAAACTATGCAATCCGCACGCGGCGTGCAGGCGCATGTGCCGGTGTCGGCCTGACCCACGACCGCCGCCGGAGTGTTTCTTGACAGGTACAGGAAAGCGAGAGTAGGCTGAATTTTCAGAGTGAGTCCACGCCGGTTCTTGCCTATGTCGCCACGGGTCGCCAGCCGCGTCCACGTCCTCTTTCGATCGCTGTGTTCCTGCTTGCTTCTCGCGTCGACCGCGTCCTCCGCCTGGGCTCAAATAGGAAAGCCGGAGGGGCTTTACTACAAGTCCTGGGCGGTCGTCATCGCCATCGAGAACTACGTCGTGGCACCCAAGCTGCCCGGCGCAAGGGAAGACGGCAAGGCCATGGCCCAGGCCTTGCGCGGGGTCGGTTTCGAAGAAGTCGTGGAGCTGTACGACAACGACGCGAGTTTTCGGCGTCTCCAGCAATTGCTGTCTGATTTTCTTCCGCGCAAGGTCGGGCGCCAAGACCGGCTCGTGATCTATTTCGTCGGCCATGCCGGAATGACGCGCGATCAATCAGGCGGCGAAGTGGGCTATCTGGTTCCCTGGGACGCCCAGCCCAACAACGTGTCCAAGGCGATAACGTTCGATCAGCTCAAGGAGTTCAGCCGGCGCAGCGCCTCGAAGCACACGTTCTTGCTGCTGGACGTCGCGGTGCGGGGCTGGGAGATCAGCGCGGCACAGCCGTTGTCGCTGGAAGGGCGAGTCACACCGGAGGACGATCAGGAAAAGCGGGCGGTCCAGGTACTGACCGCCGGGGACAAGGGGGAGACGGTCGCCAGGACGCAGGATCGAAGCCTCTTCGTTCAGGTTCTTGCCGCGGGGCTGTCCGGGGCCGCGGACGTGGACCAAAACGGCTGGTTGATGGCGTCGGAGTTGGGACGCTATGCGGCGCAGCAGATCCAGGAGCGATCCAAAGGAGCCCAGCATCCGCTGTTCACACAGCTCGAAGGGGACGGCGATACGATCCTGATCGAAGGCCGCAAGGCGGCGTTCCGGCTCGGAGGAGAACCTCAGTCGCCGGCCGAGCGGAAACAGGCGGCCAAGCTGCAGTACGATCAGGCCTTCGCGCTGCTGCAAACGGGAAAATCGGCGGATGAAGCGTTGGAACGCCTCGATCGCGCGCTCGAATACGATCCGGATTTCGGCGACGCCTACGTGTTGAAGAGCTACGTGCGGCTCGAGGTCGTGCCCGACCTCAACGAGGCTTTGTCCGTCGGCAAGCTGGCCGTGCAGCATGCTCCGAAGAATCCCGACTCGCACTACACGCTGGGACTGATCTACGAAAAGAGGGGACAGTATCAGGAAGCCGAGCAGGCCATGTTGAACGCGCTCGCGGTCAATCCGACCTATGTGGACGTCTATTTTTCGCTCGGAGTCCTATACGAGGATGAATTGAAAAACGATCAGAAGGCGATCGAAGCCTTTCAACGGTATCTGGAACTTGGCGGCAATCACGTACGGGCCCGCGAAGCCGTCGCGCGCGGCAACCAGTCGCAGCCGGCCAAGCCTTAACAGGCTGTTGACAAAGTCCGCCAGCAGCGTTCTCGCATCGCTCAGAAAATAGGATGGGCGACCCGATCGTCTCTTGTGCTCGCGGAACGCGCGCCCTCAGAAGGACCTCGTTCGACGCGCGCACGTGTGAGACCAATCGTGCCGCCCGTTCGGAAGAAGATGAGCAGCCTGCCCCGTATGCTGATGGCATCCGTGACCTCACGCCGCTAATCTTTTCCGCCGCCTTTCAAGTAACCCAAGCCGATCTTGAGTGCGCGCCTCGTAATCTCCGCCCATCGCACCTGAGGGTATTCGGCCAGCACCGCCGCCGCCTTGGGGTCCTGCACGTCGAGTCCGACGATTCGGATGATGCCGTCTTCAATTTGTACGTCCGCCATGGTCTGTTTCCTCTTCTCCGAGGCTCGAGCGACGTCTCCTCGGGGTTCTGCGCGTTGACTCGATAGATCGTGCATGTTAGCATAAACCCGCTCAATTTCTCGCCGTTCTGGACACCGATGGATCGACTAACCCGTGAAGGAGGGAGTTGCATGAGCCAGCCGCGTGGAACCCTTTCACAATTGGCCGGTGGTGGGATAGCGCTCGTTCTGATCGTCGGGCTCGCCGCTTGCGGCGGTCCTCCGAAGTGGGTCAAGCAAGGGTCGGGCGCGATGAGCGGGAAGGACAGCAAAGCATTTTACGGCGTCGGGTCCGTGACCGGCGTCAGGAACGAACCGTTGGCCTGGGATACGGCGGAGAACCGTGGCCGCGCCGAAATCGCCAAGACGTTCGAGACCTATACCGGCTATCTGATGAGAGACTATGCCGCGTCGACGACCGCGGGCGATTTTAGCCGGAACGCCGAAGAGCAGAACGTCGAGCGGGCGATCAAGACCATCACCACGACCACGCTGAGCGGCGTCCGCCCCATCGACCGCTATAAGGACGACAAGACCGGGACCTATTACGTCCTGACCAAGCTGAATCTGGAAGATATGAAGAACAACCTGGAGCATGCGAAGGAACTCAACGCGGAAGTCAGGGATTATGTGCGCAAGAACGCCGACAAGGCGTTCGAGCGTCTCGAGAAGGAAGAAGACAAGCGCGCGAACCGTTGATCGCGCACATCGTCAATCGGTTCCAAGTGGGCGGAGGAATGATGGGGAGCACGGGGCAGCGGGAATATGTCGTCGCGGTAGGATCGATCGTTCTGTGTCTCGGGTTCTTGACGCTGGCCGGCTGCGGAAGCGAAACGAAAGTGACCCGCGTCGATACCGGCGTGGTCACCGATCTCAGCGGCCGCTGGAACGACACCGATTCCCGCATGGTGGCGGAAGCCATGGTGAAGGAAGCCCTCGATTACCCGTGGCTGGGCAACTTCAGCGCGGCCAAGAGCCGCCAGCCGGTCGTGGTGGTGGGCACGGTGCTCAACAACAGCCACGAACACATCAACGTGCAGACCTTCGTCACGGATCTCCAGCGCGAATTGACGAACTCCCAGAAAGTGACGTTCGTGGCCAATAAGGGCGAACGCGAGGAAGTGCGCAATGAGCGGAAGGAACAGGCGATGTACGCCCGTGAAGACACGCAGAAGGCCCCCGGCAAGGAAATCGGCGCGGACTTCATGATGAAGGGCACCATCGCCACGATTCTCGACGAGGCCGAAGGCACCAAGGCCATGTTCTACCAGGTGGATCTTCAGATGGTTGACTTGGAAAGCAACGCCAAGGTCTGGTTCGGCCAGAAGAAGATCAAGAAAGTGATCGAAAAGAAACGCACCGTTTTCTAACAGTCAGAAGTCCTTGAGCTGCTTCGTCTCACGCCCCACCGTACAGGTTCCTGCGCGGTGGGGCGTTTGTCTGTCGATCTGCCTTTCCTTCGCCATACTCCTCGCCGCAAGCGGATGCGGCTCCGCGGGCAAGCACTACGTCCAGGCGGACAAGAGCTTGCTCGTACACAACTACCAGGGGGCCGACGCGGCCATCAAAGAGGCGGAGGACGAATACGGCGACAAGAGCCGGGTCCTGTACGGCATGGACCGGGGAATGACGCTTCACCTCGCCGGCGACTACAAGCAGAGCAATCTCCTATTGGAACAGTCGGACGAGGAGGTCGAGCGCCTCTACACCAGAAAGATCCGCACCGAGACCGCCGCGTTCATGACCAACGACAACGTGCTGCCGTATGAGGGCGATCCCTACGAGCAGGTCATGATCAACGTCGTCAAGGCGCTCAATTACGCCATGCTCGGGCTCTGGCAGGAATCGCTGGTGGAGGCCCGGCGCATCGATCATCGGCTGAACGTCCTGTCGGACCGGGTCAAGGACAAGAGCGCCTATCGGGAGGACGGCTTCGCCCGCTATCTCACGGGTATCCTCTACGAGAGCACCGGCGACGTCAACAACGCGTTCATCGCCTATCGCAAGGCCTACGAAACCTACGAATCGATGAAGGGCTGGTCGCGGGTCGGAGAGCCGGCGCAGCTGCAGAGCGATCTCCTGAGGACGGCGGACGCCCTGCACCTGACGTCGGAATTCGCCGCCTACGAGCGGGCTTTTCCCGGCGTGCCGTGGCAATCGAGTCAAGCGCAGCAGAATCTCGCCCAAGTGGTCGTGATCAGCTATAATGGCCGCGCACCGCGCAAGGAGGATCAGTTTCTTGACCTGCCCATCAGCATGGACGCGCTTCAATTGGTCCTGATCAACCGGGCGCTCACCAACCCGAATACGCCGCAGAACCGCGCCGCGGACACCGCCCTCTATGGTTTGAATGGGCGCGTCGTGCGCGTGGCATTACCGCGGCTGGTTCCACAGCCCACGCACGTTCCGGTCGATCTGATCACGCTCGATGCCGCCTCAGGGGCTCCGGTTTCGGTCAAGACCGAGCCGGTGCAAAACGTGACCGCGCTTGCGGAAAAAGCCTTGTCGGAACGCCTGCCTGGTGTGGCCGTGAAGGCCGTGGCGCGGGCAGCAACGAAATACGCGATGGCGGAAGCCGCGACGAGGGGATCGCAGAGCGCCGCGGGCCAAAAAAATGCCGATTGGGTCGGACTCCTGGTCAGTTTGATCGCCCACGGCTATGCGGTGGCGTCGGAGGAAGCGGACAAACGCAGTTGGCGGACCTTACCGGATCAAATCCATCTCGCGCGCCGCTGGGTGCCTCCCGGCCACTATGATGTCAAGGGGACAGGCTTCACCGGAGACGGGCCGCCGGGAAACCGGTCGCTGTCGCTGACGGCGGGGCAAACGGTATTTCTGATTCAGCGGGTGGTGCAATGATTGACCGCATGCCGGCGTTCTTCATCTGGGCGGCCGGCCTGGTGCTCGTCGGATGTTCCGCGTTCGGCGGACAAGCCAAACCGGCGTGGGTCAATGGAATGAGCCTCGATTATCCGGCGGAGCAGTATCTCACCGGCGTCGGGCAATCCGACCGGAGCGCGGCGGCGGAAGATCAGGCCTATGCGGCGCTGTCCCGCGTGTTCAAGACGGAAGTTTCCGCCCAGGCGAAAGATTGGGAATCGTATTTGGTCGTCGAGCAACGGGGGCAGAGTCGCGACGAGCGGCGCCTGACGATCGACAACCTCACCAAGGTCTCGACGGACAAAGTGCTTGAAAACGTCAGGATCGCCGACCGATGGTTCGATTCGAAGAAGCAATTGCATTATGCCCTGGCGGTCATGCAGCGGGCGCAGGCCGAGACGGCGTTCATGGAGAAGATCGCAGAATTGGATCGGGCGATTCAAGCCGACGTCGACGATGCGCACCGGTCGGCGGACAAGCTGGCCAAGGTGCGCGGATTGCGGCGGGCGGCGCACAATCTCGTGATCCGGGAAACCTACAACGCGGATCTGCGCGTCGTCCGGCCGAGCGGACAGGGGATGGGGTCGCCCTATCGGGTGAATGAGCTGACGATGGAGTTGGAGCAGTTCCTGGCGACAAATCTGTTGTTCGCAATCGACGTGGCCGGCGATCAGGCCCAGGCCGCGCAGCGGGCCTTGAGCGAAGGTCTGATCCGGGAAGGTTTGCAGATCGTGGACCGTCCCGCGACGGAAGCCGCATCCGGCTCCGCCTCGGGAAGCCCGGCGCCGGAGCTGCTGCTGCGCGGCTTCGTCCGGATCTGGCCGATCGACGTGCGCGATCCGCAGTTCATGTACGTCCGCTGGTGCGGCGACTTTGAAGTCGTGGAGGTCAAGGGACAGCGGCTGGTCGGCGCCATTGCAAAGGGCGGAAGAGAAGGACACCTCTCGGAACGGGAAGCGACGGCCAAAGCGGTTCGCGTCATGCAGCAAGAGTTGTCGTCCGACGTGGCCAAAGCGATTGCCGGCCACGTCTATGGAGAATCCGAACTTCCGGCGGAGGCGACCCCTCCCGCCGGCTGTCCACGTGAAGGGGCCGGCCAAAAACCGGCAGCAGCAACGCACTAACAGCAGGAGGGAGAGCGCAGGTATGAGCAGATTGAACGTAAGTGGCCGGGCGCCGAGAAGCCGCGGGCGCGGGTTGACTGCAACACAACAGCGGGTGCCGAGCCGCCTCGCCAAGCGGCGGCTGGGAGACCGGCTCAAGGAAGATACCGTATTGTTCAACAAAGGCAATCTCGCCGACAAGCTCCGCCGGGAAGGCTATGAGGAAGTCCCCCTGGATGAACTACAAGATAGGCTCTCGAAGCTGCAGGGTCCCCTGGCCGCGGTGATCTTGAAGGGGAGGATCTGAACCCATGCCGTACTACTACTTCGATTCGACCGCCCTGGTGAAACGCTACAGCATGGAGCGCGGGACCCGCATCGTCAACAAGTTGATGGTCAAGCGCGGCAAGGTGGCGATCCTGCCGACCTGGACCGTCACGGAATTGTATTCCTCCTTTTCCAACCGGGCTCAGCAAGGCGAGATCACGAGGGACGACTGCTACTCCGTGATCCACAAGTTCGAACGCGAATCCATCGAAGGCCTGTTCCAGTTCATTATGCCGACGATGCAGACCTATCTGGCCACCAAGGAATTGGTGATGGAGTATCCGTTCCTCCGCGCGCAACAGGTGATGCATCTGGCGCTGGCGTTGGAGCTCAAGCCGCTCCGGCTGACGGTCGTCAGCGCGGACGTGCAATTGCTCTCGGCCAGCAAGACGGCCGGTCTGCACATCATCAATCCGGAGGAAGACTAGAGAACAGCGTATGGCGTATAGCTTATGGCAGTTACGAGAACTGCGATGGCGAGGACTTCGTCTTGGTTCGAGCTATAAGCCATAGGCTATAAGCTCTTCCCAACGCTTCACGTTCAACGGGGGACGCTTCACGGGGTCATGGACATTGGTAGTCGCTGATCATCGCGGCGACGACGGTGTCCCAGTCGTCGGCCGCTTCGCGAAGTTTTTTGGTGTGCTCCCGCACGTCGGCCGGCGCCTGCTCCTCGGGGACCAGCAGGGAGAGCGCTTGCTGCAGGCTGCCTTGCGCCAGCGCCAAGCTGCCGCAGACGCCCGATGATGCCGGCAACTGTCCCCCGGCCCGCCGGAACAACGCAACGGCCCGGTAGCCGTGTTCCTGCGCGCGGAAGAGGGGTTCCGCTCCCTGATACAGCCGTGCGGCCGCCGGATCGTCGCGATGGCTCTTGGCCAGCTGCTTGGCCATGAGCGCGGCGCGGCCCATGCTGAGCGCGGCGCCGTCCGGATCGTCGTTGCCGATGGCTTCCTCCGCGCGGGTCCGCAGACGATCCAACTCGGCGGTTTCGCCCACGACCTGACTCCAGGCATCCTGCGCGTGAGGGAACAGACACAAGAGGGCGGCGAGGCCAATCCGCGTCCGGGCGAGGATGGAATGCATCGGCATGGCGGGATCCCTGCTACTGCAGATACTCCCAGGTATCGATCTGCTTGATGGTCCAGTTCACCGCTTCCTTCAGCTTGACCATCTTGGGGTCCGCGTCGTTCTCACGCACGTTGTAGAGAGATTTCTGGAGCGCCAGCAGCGGTTCGTGCGCGCGCCGGTCCGGCAGCTTACCCAAGGCCCACACGACCTCGGTCTTGAGCGCGACGTCGTCCGTCGACTTGAGCGTCTCGAGGAGCGGGTCGACGATGGTGAAGTCGCCGTGCAGGGCTCCGAGAATGCCCAGGGCTTTGGCCGCGGACGGCCGCAACTCCGGACGACCGGTCTTCATCGTCTCCACCAGGGCCGGCACGGTGTCCTTCTGGCCGATGTTGCCCAGCGCCAGCGCCGAGGCCTTGGCGATTTCGAGGTCGGGTCCCTTGAGGCCGGCCAGCAGACGGGGGACCGCTTCGTTGGAAAACAGGTAGCCGAATAAGTTCGCCAGCCTGACCTTCCGCGCCGCCGGCGTCGCGGGATCGTCGTACAGCTTGAAGAGGCGTTCTTCCTGTCCCCATTCTGCCGTAATGAGCGCGGGGAAGTCGTAGTCGTCCAACCGCTCTTTCAGCTGGTTCATCGCATAGGTTCCGGCGTCTCCTGCTTTCGCCGCGACGGCCGCCGGCTCGGCATCCGCAAATTCCGTCCGTACTTCCTTGTGCCAGCCCATTTTCTTGCCGTCCAGGAAATAGACCAGCTGGCAGGCCGGGCCCTTCCACAGGCGGGACGGCGAATCCGGAAGATCCGCGTCGCTGCCCATCTTCGTCGTGCCTTCCCAGGTTTTTCGCTGTTCGCATTTGACCTGCACCAGCACGTCGTGCGGCTGCGCCGCATCCGCGACCACGGTGTAGCCGAGTTCGCGCAGCCGTTTCGAAATCAAGTCCAGGAACGGCGCCGTATCGGCGGGCCCCTTGTCGGTCAGCGCGATGACCTCCACGAGCACCCGGTCGATCTTCTTGACCTGCAGTTTCTGTTGCTCGGTGAAGGACTCTCGACGGGCCCAGCTTTGAACGGGGAGGAGGGCGAGGACGGCCAATACGGCGATGAGGATTCGGAGCGGCATGCGGCTACTGTATCCAACGAAGTGCGGTTCTGGCAAGCTGCTAAGTTGCAAGGTCCGGAAAGGCGCCAGTATAATCGCCGCATGCTGCGGCACACCGCGAGGGTCGGATTCATCGGTGCGGGGAATATGGCCGAATCCCTCATTGCGGGTCTGCTCCACGCGAAGCTGGTCCTCCCTTCCCATATGATTGCGTCGGACGTCGATCCGGCCGCGCGCGACGTCATCAGCGGCAAATATCACGTGGCGACCACGGCCAAGAACGCCGAGGCGGCCGACGGCGCCGACCTGCTCGTGCTGGCCGTGGAGCCGCAGGTGCTCGACCAGGTCTTGAACGAGATCGCCGATAGCTTGCCGGACAAGACCTTGATCGTCTCGGTGGCCGCCGGCTATCCCATCGCGCGCATCGCCCGCCATCTGCGGGGTATGAAACGCAAGAAGATCGTCCGTGCCATGCCCAACACGCCGTCTGCCATTCGGGAGGGCGTCACCGCCATCGCCGGCGACGAAGAGGTGCCGAGCGACGAGTTGGCGACGGCCCGGTCCCTCTTCGAAACGATCGGCCACGTCGTGGTGGTGCCCGAACGGCTTCTGGACGCCGTCACCGGGCTCAGCGGGAGCGGACCTGCCTACGTCTACATCTTGATAGAGGCCCTGGCGGACGGCGGCGTGAAGATGGGGCTGCCCCGCCATACGGCCCAGCTGCTCGCCGCGCAAACGGTGGCCGGCGCCGCGCGCCTGATCCTGTCGTCCGGCGAACATCCTGCCATCTTGAAGGATCGGGTCGCGTCACCGGGCGGGACCACGATCGCCGGCATTCACGCCTTGGAATTGGGACATTTTCGCGCGACCGTCACGTCGGCGGTCGAGGCGGCGACGAAGCGGTCGGTCGAGTTGGGTTTGGAGAATCAGTAGCGGAAGGACCGGGCTTCGCGGCCGCGCGAGGGTGCAGGCACGCGATGCGGTTCACAACAGTAGGAGGTGGCGATCGTGCAGTATTGGGTAAAGGTCGTGTTCGTGGATAACCAAGAGTTGGTCGTCAAGGATGCGATTCGGCACACGATCAGCGACGACATGGAAGTGTTGGAAGTCGATTCTGCCAAAGAAGTCGTGATCATTCCGATGAAGCAGATCAAGTACGTGGCCTGCGACGCCACCGTATTCGCTACAAAATCGAAGACTTAGCAGCGTCTTCTCGGGCACTCCCCAGTTTTTCTCCCGGTTTCAGCCCGTGGCCTCCATGGCGGCCTAGCGCGTCTTCCTCTCCAGATCACTCAGGCACAGGGGCAAAGCAGCGAGGGATGTTGCTAGCTGTCGTATTGCCATCATCCTAGTAAGCTGTGCGCTTTAACTCGGAATTGTCTGTCAATTTCGTCAGACACTATCCAAACAGAGGCTATCATGCAATTTCCGATGACGTTCTCGGCTGTGACCAGACTGATGGATAGAAACCTCATTGGTCTCTACCACCTCTTAAAGGGCCATCATTGGCTGCAATACACGCCTTTTCAAGCGTGGGGAAATTACGTCAAGTTGCGGAACGCTATCCAGACGCGAGGCAAGCTGGTCATGGAAGAGGAACTGAGAGGCAAGTATCGGGAGGCTCTCACGTATTTGGCCGATAAATACGGTCCAGAATCGCTGGGGGACTACTTGGAATTCGGCGTTTACAACGACACTTCTCTGATCCAGATGTATCGTGTGCTGGAAGAGCTCGGCCTCGGACACGTGCGGTTGTTGGGCTTCGCTTCGTTCGAGGGCTTGCCCGTGGAGGCCAGCGACGATGATGATGGGCATTGGCGTCCGGGATCGTTCAAATCGGAGCATGAGTTCACCATGCAAGTATTGCGTTGGGAGAAGATCAATCTTCAACGAGTCTCTTTGACGAAAGGTTTCTTCGAATCGACCCTGACGGCAGAACGACGGGCTGAACAGCGCATCACCAAGGCCAGCGTGATCATGATTGACTGCGACATGTATCTCTCGGCGAAAACCGCCTTGGAATTTTCTGCCCCGTTGATCGTCGATGAAGCCGTGATTGTCTTTGACGACTGGTTTCCTTTGGCGGACAGGAATCTGGGCGAGAAACGAGCGTTCGACGAGTTCCTTCAGGCCCATCCCTATTTTGAAGTCAAAGAGTTTGGAACCTATCCACCGTATGGGAAAATCTTTGTGCTGGTTCGCTCCCCGGCCGTGCTCAATCACAACCTCATTGCGCCTTCCGCGTCACTGACGACGACCTGCTCGGCAGTTTGACGCGAATGATAGGCCCAAATAATTGGATAGGGTGTGCCCGCAACAGGCAGAACGGGACACAGCCCACGGCCGGCTTTCTTGGAGCATTTGAATTGAGTCGGACTTGAATGCCCCGTCGACGGAAGGAAGGGGATACGGTTCACGGTCGAGAGTAGTCGGCCGAGGACAATCCTTTCCCCACTTTGGTCAACACTTGTCGGGCGATCTGTCCCCCGTGGGGGGTAATCCGATAGAGCCGTCGGCGAGGGCGGCCACCGGCTTCCGGTGCGGCCTGTTCCCAGTCGCTCGCCAATAGCCCCCATTTCTCGAAGCGGACGAGGACCGTATAGAGCGTGCCTGACGAGAGGCGCGTAAGCTTCAAGAGGTCCGCCCCGCATAGCTCGGTCATGGGACGATCGAGGAAGGTGCGCAAGATCAACAGGCCTTGATAGCTCAGCCTGGGCGGTTCAAGCCTAGCCATATACGTAAGGCTATAGAGGATATGCGTGTATGTCAATAGACGACTAAATGACCTGTATTGTTGCCTCTCATAATTGAAGCCACTGACGCGTAACTTTGGTCAGGAATGGCGCTCGAGGAGCTTTAACACCGCCCTGTTCCATCCGACCGGGCCGATGCCGTCCGCACGAATCATTCCGGGCACGTGCACATCCGGATCATAGGAGCCGTCCAGTCGTTGCACCAGCACGGGATGGTCCACCATGGTCAGGAGCGGCGCATCGTTGACGCTGTCGCCGATACCGATCGTCTCGACGCGGACCTGCCCCTCCTGCAGCCGGAACTGCCGCTGATAGCAGCGGAGCAGCAGCGCCGCCGCCTGGCCCTTGTCGTTTCGCCCCGTCAAGTGAAAGAGCCGTCCGCCTCTGGTCCAATGCAGGCCCCGCATGACGATCTGACGGCAGACTTCCGCCACGAGACTCGGCGGGCCCTCGACCAGGTAGGGCTCGTCGTATTCGCGTTGCTTCGCCAACTCCGCGTCGGTTTTCGATAGCCCCGTCACCCGCATGATTTCGTTGACCGAGAGGTCTCCGAAGCCGCGCAGCGGGGTTTCCACCGCTTCCTCGATCTGCTTCAACACGTCGCGAAGCATGTGGTAGGGCAGTCCCAACTCGATGACGTCGTAGGCGGAGCGTTTTCGCGCCCGTTCGATCGGGAAGTCGAAGCGGCCTTGCGGAATGAAGACCGCCGCCCCGTTCTCGACGATGAAGGGATCCCGATGGTCGAGCCGCGCGCGGAGCGGTTCCATTTCGGCGCGTGTCTTGCTCGACACCAGCACCAGCGGGATGCCGCGGGCCCGGACCTCGCGCAGGGCTTGGATCGCCGCATGGAAGGAATAGGTCATGCCGTCCAGCAGCGACCCGTCCAAGTCGGTGAAGAGGACGAACTGCGTCACCGGCCGATCCAGGAGCGTGTCGGAACCGTCGTGGCTGAGGCTTGAAATCATCATCGGCCCAGGTTGCGTGAATGATTACCAGTGGCGGAGGTCATCCGGCATGTCCGTTCTCGTGGGAAGCAACTTTTTTTCCAAGACGGTCTTGGCGAGGTCCGTCGCGCCGAACCCGAACGCAATGGCCGCCGCCAGGACCAGCCCGCCCCACGTGATGCCGAAACCCACCACGACGATCTGCTCGGCAATGCCCAGCTGCTCGAGCGCCATGGCCACGGCGAGCAGTTGAAGCCCCCAACGGGAACACGTCGCAAGCAGTCGGGCCGGCGCCAGTCCGGCATTGACGGCGGCGATCAGGATCGCCTGGGACGCGAAATTCGAGGCGACGTAGCCGGCTAATAAGATGATGCTCGCCGTGATCAGGCGGGGCACGTAGGCCAGCAGCGACCGGGCGACTTGATTGACCGGAGCCAGGTTGAGCGCGCTGACGGCCGCCACGCTGGCCACGAGGACGACGGTCCAGTGGAGGCTGCTGCCGATCAGGCGCGAAGGATCGGTTTTGACACCGGCGCGCAGCAGCGCCGCCGTGACGCCCAGCCGGTTGCACAGGTGGTCGAAGCCGAGGACACGCAGCAACCGCTCGGCGAGGATGCTCGCCACGCGCGCGACCAACAGACCGGCGAGCAGGAGGATGCCCATCGCGACGAGATTGGGAAAAATGGCTGCGGCGTAGCCGGCCAGCAGTTTCAACGGAGCCATCACCGCTTGTTCAATAAACGTGTTCATGACGACCTCCCGACTCCGGCGCCGTCTTTGTCGGCGTTGGCAGAGCCATCCCACCGCGCCTGCCGTTCGTCCCACCGCTCGAGCAGATAGGGTTTGCGGTTCTCGAAGGTCGCGCAGAGCTGTTCGACCGCTCGTTCCGCTTCCACGGACGTCAGCCCCATCGTCGCACGCACGAAGGACGCGGTCCGACCCAGGTAAAGCGGCGTCAAGCACTTCAGCAGGTGTTCACGGGGCAGGACTTGATGATGATAGGACGCGGCTGCGTCGAAGACGATGCGGCTCCACAGTTCGTCGGGAATCCGGCAGTCTTTCCCGTCTCGACCGTTCAGGTCGGTCAGGTGCTCGAAAGTGGCGGGGCTCAGAATCTCCTGCCAGAGCGGCGCCAGGTCGGTCAGTCCCTGCTGAAAATGGGACACCATGCGGTCCACGTCCACGTGGACCGGCTCCACGCCGACTTCGTAGGGAAAGCCGAAGAGCGGGACGGGATGCGAGCCCGTTACGGCGGCCCAGACCGTTGCGTGCCGTTCCATGGAGGCGAACAGCGAACCGACGACCTGGCGCAGCATGTCGGACAGATCGGACGCGGGATCTTTGGGATTGTGGATCTTGGCCCCCAGGAAGCTCTGGCACACACGGGCTCCGCAGGCGATCGCCTCCGTGGTCATCCAGATGTCGATGCCAAACCGCGCGACCTCCGATTCCCAGACATGCTGATCCAGATAATGGGCCGCCAGGGCGCCGGAGAATCCGAACTCGCCGCCGATCGGCTGACGGATCTGTTCGCCGTAGAGCGCGCGGGTGAGTGGATAGGCCAGGCTGTTGGTGATGGTGCCGTCGTACTTGTGGCGCAGATAGAACGGCGCGACGTAGTCGAACTCTCCCTCCATGGTCGGGCGCAGGAGCATTTCGATCCATTCGGGCGAGATGCTGCGCAGATCGGCGTCGACCACGGCGCAGGCCCTGGCGTTCAACCGCCGGGCGATTTCGAAGATGGTTCGAAACGCGCTGCCTTTGCCGGGGATGCCGTGGTAGGGCGTCACGATCCGGTGGAGCACGCTTTGCCGGTCGGCAATCAAGAGCTGGCGATGGTCCACCGCCGTCTGCGCGACCACGGCGGTCGTGTCGTCGGAGGAGCCGCCGTCGGCGTTCACGAGCACCGCGCGCTTGGTGGGGAAATACTTGGCCAGTCCCGCGGCGACCGCGCGCACCACGTGGCCGACCGTGGCGGCGTTGTTGTAGCTGGGAATGCCGACGAGAATGTCGGCGAAGTCGATCTCCCGCAGGCGATTCTCCGTCGCCGGTGCAAGTGGGATGCGTTCGTGGCTCATCGGGGTGCGGCGGCCGGTTCGGCAGTGGGATCCCATGCATGGTCCTCCTCCACCGCTTCGATCATGCGGTCGAACACGTCGGGGATGGCATGGGTCACACGGCTCCAATTGGAAATCATGGGGACGCCCAGCGGATCGTCGAGGAACCCTTCGGTGGCGAGCTTCATCCCCTGCAGGAACACTTCCACCGCCGTGCGCTCTTCATGGCGGTCGAACGTCAGGCTGTTGATGGCCGCGTCGTTTTCGTACCGGTTGATGGCTTCCTGCGCGCTCTGCACATAGGCGGCCCGCAGCGTCTTCAGCACGCTGTCGGAAAGCACGACCCCTTCGCTGGCCAAGTTTCGAAACAGGGACTTGGTGATGTCCACGCACATCTTGAGCAGTCCGGTATCCGCATCGTCGTCCGAGAGGGGTTGATGCTTGTGGTCGTAGGTGTCAGCGATGTCGGCCTGGCAGATGCGGCGGAGCGCGCAGTTACGATAGATCTCCGCCAGGACGCCGATTTCCAGGCCCCAGTCGCCCGGGATGCGGTTGGTCCAGGCCAGGTCGCGCACCATCGCGAACTCGCCCGCCAGTGGATAGCGGAAACTGTCCAGGAACGTCAGGAGCGGGTTGGGACCCACGAGTTGTTGCAGGCTCCGGATGAGCGGCGTGATGAACAGCCGGGTGACCCGCCCGTGCAACCGGTCGGTGACGCGGCTGTAGTAGCCTTTGCAGAATTCATAGTTGAGGTTCGGGTTCGCGATCGGATAGCACAGCCTGGCCAGATATTCCCGGCTGTAGCTGGCAATGTCGCAATCGTGCAGCGCGATGACCTGGCTCTCGTTGCGGGCCAGGATATATCCGAACGCCATCCAACAGCCGCGTCCTTTTCCCTGGTGGCCGATGTCCAGGTTCTTGGCGACGAACAGCTTGAGCAGCGACTGGATGCGGTGGCCGTCGTTCCAGATGAGGCGGACGCGCTGAGGCAGCGCTGAAAAATACTGCTTGGCCAGGCGGAATTCCAGCGCGGAAGCCCGATCGAGAGAGACCACGATCTCATTGAGATAGGACAAGTCTCCGAGCGTGTCCAGAATGCGGCGCAGGGCCGGTCTGGCGAGCTCGGCATAGAGACAGGGGAGGACGAGCGCGATGGGATGGGTCTTTCCATGGTGCGCCAACTCCCGCTCCAACTGCGCCACGTTCGAAGGGCCCAGGCGGTGGAGCACCGTGACTACGCCGTTTTGGTAGAAGTCCGACAAGACCGAACCTTCGCTGTAGGGGGTCGTGAACCGGCGCCGTCCGGGGGGCCTTCATACTCGACCATGAGGGGCGAGGCCTCGTCGGACGGTTCCCTGGACCGGCGAGGTTGTCATCTTTTGCAGTCCGCATGCCACTGGGAGGCCCTTGGAAGATCAGGCAGTCGTGTTAGGGACACGAAGTAAAAGTGAAGGGGTGAGGGGAGAACCATACACATGCGGTTGATCAGGTTAGAGCCGATCGGAGGGAACCTAGGGCCGATCGGTCGACAGGCGCTTGGCGAGCCGGTGGGCGAGCCGGACCATCCCGGGAGACCGGTCGGCAGGGTCGAGCAGGACATTCAGGACATGGAGACGGCTTGTGTCGGCCAGCGCTCCGGCCAGGGCCCGTTCGAATTCCTCCTGGGTCCGGACCCGGGATCCGACCCCTCCGCCGATCAGATCGCAGACCTTCTCATATTGCCACTCGTGCACGTCGTTGAAGGGCCCTTCCAGGATCTCCCGCTCGGTCGAATAGCCACGATTGTTCAGCACGATGACGATCGGAACCTGCCCGTAGCGCACCGCGGTGGCGAGTTCGGTGCCGGTCATCTGAAAAGCGCCGTCACCCACGAGGACGATCGGCCTGACGTTCGGGTCGGCGAACGAGGCCCCCACCGCCGCCGGAACCGCGAACCCCATGGACGTGTAATAGGCGGGCGACAGGAACTCGAACCGCCGGTGCACGTGAAGATCGGCCGCGGCGAACAGGGATTCGCCCACGTCCGCCACGATCAGGGTCTCGGCGTCGAGTACGCTGTCCAGATGGCGAAAGAGTCCGCGAAGCGAGACCTGCTCCTTCGGCGCGACCGGCTTGTCCTCCATCGGCAGGGGAGGAGGGAGCGGCCGGGACGCGAAGCCGGGGAACGGATGAGCGCTCAGGGCCTGTACGAAATCCTGGAAGCGGATCGAATCGTACCGGTGATGTTTGATCGACACGCGGTCGGCCGTCGCATGGATCGTCCGTCCCTCAGACAGCAACGGGGATTCGGCGTCGAGGCCTTCCATGTCGGACAGGATGGAACCGAGAATCAGGAGACAATCGGAGTCGTTGATGAACCGCTGGACCTCATCGCGCGCGATCAGGCCTCCATAGACGCCCACGTACAGCGGATGGTCTTCCCGTATGATCGATTTGCCCAAGAGGGTCGAGGCGATAGGCACGTTGAGCCGTTCGACCAGACGGGCCAGATGATCCTGAAGACCGAACCGCCCGATTTCAGCCCCGGCCAGAATCGCCGGCCGCTTTGCGGAGGCCAGCATGGCCTTGACCTCGGCGATGGCCTCCTGCAGCGCGCCGGGATCGCTGGGCTCGTCGTTCAGGCGCAGGGGCTTCAATGGAGTGGCCAAGGGGGTGTGGACGAGGTCGCGGGGAATTTCAATATAGATGGGACGGCGGTAGCGGAGCAGCGCTGAAAAGGCCTGATCCATTTCGCGTTCGGCCGTGATCGGATCGTCGAGCGAGACGGCCGCGACCGTCATCCGTTCGAAGACGTCCCGCTGCGTCGAGAACTCTCGCACCATGTGGTGCATGTAAGGCATCTTGATCCGCTCCGATAGGCCGGGCGATCCGGTCAGCAACACGACCGGTGAACGCTCCGCGTAGGCGCAGGCGATGGCGTTGACGGTGTTCAGTCCGCCGACGCAATAAGTCACGCAGACGGCGCCGATGCCGTTGATGCGCGCATAGGCGTCGGCGGCGAAACCGGCGGAATCCTCGCGGGTGGTGCCGATGTGACGTATGGGCGACTGCTCGATCAACTGATACAGGCTCAGGACGTAGTCGCC
>DAOLIU010000002.1:0-11867 GCA_035328385.1 Nitrospira sp.
TTCGGCCCACCTTTTACGCGAGGCATGGGAGAGTACTCCTTTTCGGTTGATTCGCAGGGATCGCTTTACTGATACGGGAGCAAGCGCGCCAGCGCGGACGCTTTGGTCGGATCGACGACGACCGATCCGCTCAAGCGGCGCTTCCGTTCGCGATTCTTGCTGGTCAGAATGTGCCGCTTCCCGGCTTTCTTTCGGACGAATTTCCCGGTGCCGGTCTTGTGAAACCGCTTGCTGGCTCCGCTATGGGATTTCACCTTCATATTCCGTTGTCCTTTGGTTAAACGTTGTCGCGCGTCGTCAACTCTTGGGCGCCACGATCATGATGAGGCTCCGGCCCTCCATCCGCGGGGCATATTCGATCGTGCCGGTTTCGGCCAGTTGTTCGATCACCGAGCTCATGAGCGAGCGGCCCATCTCCTGGTTGGCCATCTCGCGTCCCCGGTAGGTCAAGGTGACTTTGGTTTTGTTGCCCTCTTCCAGGAACGACTTGATTTGCCGGACCTTGATCTCCAGGTCATGCTTGTCCGTTCTGGGGCGCAGCTTGATTTCCTTCACCTGCGTAGATTTCTGGTGACGCCGGTTCTGGTGGTCCTTCTTGCTCAATTCATATTTGTACTTCCCGTAGTCCATGATGCGACAGACGGGGGGAGCCGAAGTGGGGGCGACCTCTACCAGATCGTAGCCGCTTTCCTGCGCCTGACGAAATGCTTCCGGGGTCGGGAGAATACCAAGTTGCTCGCCCTCCGGGCCGATCACTCTGACTTCACGCACTCTGATTTCACGGTTCACGCGCAGTTTGGGGACGATAGGCCACCTCTCATGATGTCGGTGAAAGTTGTTGTGCGCCCCGGTCTGCCTCTCGGCGGAGGAGGTCCAGAGCTCCGGCAATCGTCATACTCCCGAGATTGGCGCCGCTGCGTCCGCGTACGGAAACCGTGCCGCTCTGCACTTCGCGGTCGCCGACCACGAACATGAAGGGGACCTTGGCTCGTTCCGCTTCTCTGATCTTGAGGCCGATCTTTTCGTTGCGGAGGTCGGCGTCTGCGCGGAAACCGGCCGCTTTCAGGTCGGCCGTCACCTTGGCGGCATACTCGCGTTGATTGTCGGTGATGGCCATTACCACGGCCTGAACCGGCGCCAACCAGGTCGGAAAGGCACCGCCGTAATGTTCGATCAAGATCCCGAAGAACCGCTCGATCGAGCCGAGCAGCGCGCGATGAATCATGATGGGCTGATGAGCCTTACCGTCCTCTCCGATGTAACTCAATTCGAACCGCTCCGGATTGTTGAAATCCACCTGCACGGTCGAACATTGCCAGGATCGCCCCAAGGCATCCTTGATTTTGATGTCGATCTTCGGCCCGTAAAAGGCGCCGCCGCCCGCATCCAGTTGGAAAGCGATGTTCCGGCTCTTCAAGGCCGCTTCGAGCGCGCTCGTGGCCAGGCTCCAATGCTCGTCGCCTCCCACCGATTCCTTCGGCCTGGTGGACAGGAAGACTTCAAACTCGGCGAACCCGAACGTCCGCAGCATGAAGAACGTGAAGTCGAGCACACGACTGACCTCGGTTTCGATCTGGTCCGGGCGGCAAAAGAGGTGGGCGTCGTCCTGTGTGAACCCCCTCACGCGCAAAAGGCCGTGGAGCACGCCCGTCCGTTCGTAGCGGTAGACGGTTCCGAGTTCCCCGTATCGGACCGGCAGATCGCGGTAGCTCCGAAGCCGCGATTTGTAGATCATGATGTGGTACGGACAGTTCATCGGCTTCAGCTGGTACTCGCTTCCCTCCAGCTTCATGGCCGCAAACATGTTTTCGCGGTAGTAGTCCACATGTCCGCTGGTTTTCCAGAGATCGAGCCGAGCGACGTGCGGGGAGTACACCAACTCGTAGCCGTCCTTTATGTGTTGCTCGCGCCAGAAGTTCTCGATCAACAACCTGATCGCCGCCCCTTTCGGGTGCCATAGGACGAGGCCCGGACCGATCTCGTCCTGGATCGAGATGAGATCCAGCTCTTTTCCGACTTTTCGGTGGTCGCGGCGTTTGATTTCCTCCAGGCGCGCAAGATGGGCGTCCAATTCGCCCTTTGTCGGAAAGGAGGTGCCGTAAATCCGCTGCAACATGGGATTCCGCTCGTCGCCACGCCAGTAGGCTCCGGCCGTGGTCAACAGCTTGAGTGCACCGACGTGGCCCGTAGTCGGGAGGTGGGGGCCGCGGCAGAGATCGACGAAATCTCCCTGTGTATAGGCCGTAATCGGTTCGCCGTCCGGGAACCCTTGTATGAGTTCCACCTTGTACTGCTCTCCCCGCGAGCGGAAGAAGTCGATGGCCTCCGGTTTGGTGAATTCCCGCCTGGTAATCGTCAGATTGCGCCGGATGATTTCCCCGACCCGTTCTTCGATCTTGGTCAGATCGTCGGGCGTGAAAGGACGATCGAACGCGAAATCATAATAAAAGCCGTCCTCGAGCGCGGGACCAATCGTCAGCTGCGCGGAAGGAAACAGCTCCTTGACGGCCTGAGCCATGATGTGAGTGCTGCTGTGTCGATAGACCTCACGCCCCTCCGCGCTGTCGAAACGCAGCGGCTCGATCGTGGCGTCGCCGGACAGTGGTTTCGAAAGATCCACGACCTGGCCGTTCACTTTGGCGGCCAGCACCTGGGAATCCAACGCGCCCAGAGATGAGAGCGCGGTCTGAACGGACTCCCCGTCGTCAATGGTCAGAGCTGGCCCGCTTTTCAATATGACTTTCATCGGCTTGCGTGCTGACTACGTCAAAAAATAAGAAAGGCACCCCGCCTCGGAGAGGCATACGGATGCCCTCAGCCGAATGGTAGGCGCGGACGGTCTTGAACCGTCGACCTCTACCGTGTCAAGGTAGCGCTCTCCCCCTGAGCTACGCGCCTATCTTCCGGATGCGCATGCTAATATAGCCCCGACTGACGTGTCAAGAAACGCAAAGGAGAAGAGGATCCGCGGGATCGCGCGGATCTTCTTCTCCTTTGCTGCTTGGGGACCAATTTCGTGTCGGTCGGGAGTGTACGGTCAGCGGACCGCCGACTTCAGCACCTTTCCTGCCGAAAACTTCGGCACCTTTGCGGCCGGGATCCGAAGCGTTTCGCCGGTTCTCGGGTTGCGACCGAGCCGCGCCTTTCGGCGTGAAATCGTAAAGGTGCCGAAGTTCACCAGCGACACGCGCTGACCCTTTTTCAACGAGGACGTGACCGCCCCGGTGAAGGCCTGGAGCGCATTCCCCGCCGCCACCTTCGTAATTCCGGCGGAGGCCGCCATTTTTGCGATCAACTCTTCTTTTGTCATTATGCCCCTCCTGTCATGGTGGATGGAATGTATGGTCAGGTACTCTCTCCCCGATTTCACGGGTCTTTCCCTGCAGGCTGTCGGCTATGCGTCACGCATGCGGGCCGGCCGTCCCCGTTTGACGGGAATGTGCAGGTCGTGGATCTTTTTCCGCAAAGTATTCCGGTTTAATCCCAGCAACTCGGCCGCTTGGATCTGATTGCCCTTGGTTTCTTGGAGCGCTCTGGTGATCAGCGGGCGCTCAATGGCGGATATCAACATGGGATGGAGATTCCTTCCCGATCCGTTCCGCATACCTTTGACGAAGTCGCCCATCTTTCTCTCGATAAAGTCCTCAAGGGAGGGCGCCGCCTGGCCGTTGGCGGCGGCATGCTTGGACCGATTCAGCGTCTGCATGAATTTCGAGGCTCTGCGCAACGCCGAACGAGTGCCCGTGATGATGAGCGCCTGCGTGAGATCGAGATGACCGGGTAAAGCCGGTATCGCATCGTGAGTACCGGGCTTCGCCTCCAGGATGACTGCGTCAAAAATCCGTTTGGACGAGTCCTTGGACAAGGCCGCAGCGTCTCGTGCCGTAGTCACGGACGCGTCTTTAAAGGCCTGCCTGAACTGGGTCTGGATATCCGAGTCGCTGCTCAGCAGCAGAACGCTGAAAGCCGATGGAGAGAGTGTCATGAACTACCACCCGAAGAAGAGGGCCGGATTATTGCCCAGAGCCCAGTTGATGTCAACGGCGAAAAATATGAAGTGAAGACGTCGTGGCGCCGTGGACAGTGCACGCTATCGTGATGACGGTGCACCGCCTTCATCTTGCGGTGTTGAGATCGTCGCACGAGGGGTCTTGATTATGCCGTGCCTCGCCGTGGTTGTGTCATGTCGATCGGCGGATACTCCCCGAAGCTTTGCTCAATCGCTTGGTCCATCCTTTTTTATATGGCTGGTATCGCATCTTTCAGGTTTCACGACCATGCGTCGTCCGTAGGGAGAGTCGAGAAAGCATGGTCGATGCGGACTCGGAGAATTGCACCGGAGACATTGGAGACAGTATTGAGGCATACACGCCTCGCATGCGCACTCGGGCACCTTGACAATCTGCGGAAGAGGACGCTAACATTGCAAATTCCTACCGGAATAGTCGTATATGAAGGTATCTCTTCGATCTACTTATGGAATTATGGCTGCCGTCGATCTGGCCATGCATAGTGGAGTTGTTCCGGTTCAGGCAAAATCGATTGCCAAGCGGCAAGGGATACCTGCGCGGTTTCTCGAGCAAGTGCTGCACGCCATGAAGAAAGCCGGACTGGTATCGAGTCAGCGCGGCGCGCAAGGAGGATACGTCTTATCGAAAAAACCAACCGAACTCTCCGTTGCCCAAGTGCTTGAGGCGCTTGACGGCCCCTTGCTGACGTCGGTCGGTTCGAACGGCCGTCCGCCCTATCAACGGATGACCAAGTCGGAACTCTTGCTCGCAAAAGTATGGGAACGAGTTCACGAAGCGGAACGGGACGTATTGGAAGCCATCACCATCGATGAGCTCGCGGGAAAACAACGCGTCCTCGATCAACAACGCACCCTTATGTACCACATCTGAGGTTTCATCATGACCGTCAAGACCGATACCTCCGGGATCGTCCATACGCATCCGATTCCACCGGCGATCGCCGACGAGATCGAGACCTTTGAACAGGAGGCCAAGCGCCTGCTGTCGGGAGAGATCGTCGCGGATCTGTTTAAGCCCTTCCGGCTGCAATACGGCATCTACGGGCAGCGGCAGCCGGGGGTGCAGATGGTCCGCATCAAAATCCCCTTCGGAGGGCTGAACGCCAATCAATTGCGACGGGTGGCCGAACTCGCCGAGCGGTATGCCACCGGAGTGGGACACGTGACCACCAGGCAGGACATCCAACTCCACTTTGTGGAGCTCAAAGACGTGCCCGACGTGATGCGCGGTCTGGCGGAAGTCGGGTTGACCACTCGGGAGGCCTGCGCCAACACCGTGCGCAACGTGACCGGCTGCCACCTCGCCGGGGTCTGCCAGGGTGAGGTGTTCGACATCACTCCCTATGCCAAGACGGTCGCTTATCACCTGTTGCGGAACCCGCTGAATCAGAGTCTGCCGCGCAAATTCAAGATCGCCTTCTCCGGTTGCAAGCATGATTGCGCGCTGACGCCGATCCACGACATCGGTCTCTTGGCCGTCAAGCGGGAAGACGGCGCCATCGGGTTTCGCATGGTCGCCGGCGGCGGGCTTGGATCCGCACCCCGTATCGCTCAAGTGCTTCGCGAGTTTACGCCGATGAACGAGCTGATTCCGAGCGTGGAAGCCGTCATCAAGGTTTTCGATACGCTGGGCAACCGAAAGAATCGGAACAAAGCCCGGATGAAATTCGTGATCGACAAGCTCGGATTCGCCGAGTTCAAGCGCCGATGGGAAGAGGCTTACGTGAGCATGGGGCATGCCCGTCCGGCGGACGAACCTCTCAGACTCCTCGAGCACGAGGACAAGCCGACGCCTCTGATTATGCCGGAACCGGTGAAGCCGAACGGCGTGTCGGGAAACGGGCGTGCAAACGGCGCGACGGAAGAGACGCCGTTCGATATGTGGAAGCGGACCAACGTCGTGCGTCAGAAGCAATCGGGCTACGTGTCCGCCGTCGTCAAATTGTTCATGGGCGATCTGACGACCGACCAGATGGGGCTCGTGGCCGATCTCGCGGAGCGCTACTCGAACGGCAACATCCGCACCACGATCAATCAAAACATGATCATTCGATGGATTCCCGAACCGGCGATCAGAGGCCTGTACGACGAATTGGCCTCGAAGGGACTGGCCGATCCCGGAGCGGAATTGGTGGAAGACATCATCGCCTGCCCCGGCACCGATACATGTGGCTTAGGCATTACGTCGTCCAAAGGACTTGCCCGGGCCTTGGCGGAGGTTTTCCCGGCTGGTCGAGTGCCGGAGGATTTGAAAGACGTCAGCGTCAAGATCAGCGGATGCCACAACTCATGCGCCCAGCACCACATCGCCACGATCGGTTTGCATGGAGTCGGCAAGCGCATCGGGGAGCACACGGCGCCGTTCTATGAATTGCATCTCGGTGGCAAGGTGAACGGAACGGCCAAGATCGGACAGATGACGGTGAAACTTCCTGCCAAAGCGGTGTCCGCGGCGATCACGCACCTGATCGACGTGTATCGCCGGGATCGCAAGCCGGGTGAAGGCTTGCCGGCATTCATCGATCGGGTCGGCAAGAACGCCCTCAAAGACGAGTTGATCCCCTATACCATCGTGCCGGCCTTCGACGACGATCCCACCTTTTACTACGATTGGGAGGGGGAGGAAGAGTTCGTCCTGGAAGATCTTGGGCCGGGCGAGTGCGCCGGCGGCGCGCTCGAGATGATCGAAAACGGCATTCTCGAAGCGGATCAAGAGCTGTATCAAGCCCGGCTGCTGATCGACAATCATCAGTATTCCGTGTCGGTGAACAAATCGTACCGCGCGGTCCTGGCCGCCGCCAAGGCACTCTTGGTGACGGAAGGCCTCGAGCCGTCGACCGATGCGGAAACATTCGGCGAATTCGAACGCCGTATTGCGAGCCAGGGTATCGTGCCGGCACGGTACCAAGAGCTGGGCAAGAAGGTCGGAGACCTGGGACCGAAGGACACGACGCTGGAATCGGCCAAGGAGAAGATGGCGTTCGCGAAAGGGTTCGTCGATGCCTGCCGTGCGGCGACGGAGCAGATGGGGAAGGATCTGAAGTTGGCGCCGGCGAAGGAGGAGAAAGCTCCGGCGGCCCCCGCGCCGGCCCCGGCGAAGCCGGCTGCGCCTGTGCCGACCGGCGCCCCGCTGTACGATCTGCGCGGCGTCGCATGTCCGCTCAATTACGTGAAGACGAAGCTGAAGCTGGAGATGATGGATGCCGGTGAGAAGCTGGAAGTCTGGCTCGACGCCGGGGAGCCGATCAAGAACGTGCCGATGAGTTTGAAGAACGACGGGCATCTCATCCATCTGCAGGAGGCGTTGGAGCCGGAGGCGGCGCATTTCCGGATCTTGGTCGAGAAAGTCGAATAGCGCGGAAACGAGCATCGCATGACGCAGGTCTCGCCTGAAGATATACAGGTATGGGGCGACTCGTTCGCATCGAAGCAGCCGCAGGACGTGTTGGCTGCCGCGATCGAACGATATGCGCCGAAGATCGTCCTGGCCTGCAGCTTCGGCGCCGAGGACGTCGTGTTGGTCGACATGGTTCACCGCATCGATCCGTCGGTGCCGTTGTTTTATCTCGACACGGACTTTCTGTTTCCCGAGACCTATGCGACCAGGGATCGAATCGCGGAGCGATACAATTTGAAGCCGGCACAGATCTTACAAATAAAATCGCTGTTGACGCCTGCGAGCCAGGCGGCGCGGCACGGAGAAGCTTTGTGGACCAAGGATCCCGATCAGTGCTGCAAGATCCGGAAAGTGGAGCCCTTGACCAGAGTATTGCAGGACTACGATGCCTGGATCACCGGCATCAGGCGGGAGCAGTCTCCGACGCGCGCGAATGCCAAGTTGATCGAATGGGACAACATCTTCGGGCTGGTCAAGATCAACCCATTGGCGAAATGGACGTGGGCCGACGTCTGGACCTACATCAAGGTCTACGAAGTGCCGTACAACGAATTGCACGATCGCAACTATCCCAGCATCGGCTGCACGCACTGTACGAAACCGGTGATGCCCGGGGAAGATCCCCGGGCCGGCCGGTGGCAGGGGCGTGATAAAACGGAGTGCGGGCTCCATAAGGCCTCCTGATGTCGATGCACGAGCTCATCGCGAAAATCGCCAAGGGTCAGAAAGCCTCCAAGGATCTCACCTGGGACGAGGCCAAGCGCGCCATGAAATCGCTGATCGAAGGCGAGGCGACTCCAACGCAGGTCGGCGCGTTCCTGGTCGCGATGCGGGTAAAAATGGAGTCGGTCACCGAACTGGCGGCGTTTACCGCGACCGCGCGCTCCTACGTGGCGCCTGTCCCGGTGCCGCAAGACATCGGTGTGGTGGACCTGCCGAGTTATGCCGGCAAACAGGATACCTTTCATGCGCTGGCCGGGGCGGCGATCGTGGCGGCGGCGGCCGGTGCGGCTGTGCTCATGCATGGATACGACGGAATTCCGGGCCGCCCGGGTCAAGCCGGCGTCCTGGAGGCCTTGGGCGTGCCGATCGATCTGGATGCGAAAGCCGCCGGAGAGGCCGTGACGAAACAGGGGTTCGCCTACCTGGACGTCGGGCTCTACCATCCTCCACTCTACCGATTTCTTGAACTGCGCCGGGAACTCGGCGTGCGAAGCGTCTTTCATCCGATTGCGCGATTGCTCAACCCGGCCCGCAGCCGCTCCCAGGTGATCGGGCTGACCCACCCGCCCTATTTTGAAAAGACCGCGGAGGCGCTTCGGATGTTGGGAACGCCGAGAGCGCTCGTGATCCGCGGCGTTGAAGGAGATCCGGAACTGTCGATCGCGATGTCGACCAAGGTGTTGGAGCTGCGTGACGACCGGATCACTCCTCTGACCCTCGCGCCGAAGGACGTAGGATTGAGTCTTGGGACGTCGCGCGACATGGGCGGATTCCCGCCCGACCAACGGGACAAGGAAGCGCTGCTCCTCCGCCGAATCCTGCACAACCAGGTGCAGGGGGGCGCTCGCGACTGGGTGCTGTACAACGCCGCGATGTTGCTCTATGCCGCAGGAAAGGAAGCCTCGCTGGCCGCCTGCATTCCGCGGGCTCGGCGGGCCCTTGAAGACGGGGCCGCGGCGCGAAAGCTCGAAGCGCTCAACCGGCAGCCGATCGCCGCGGGTTCGGCCGGTTGATGCGTACGTGAGGAGAGGACCGACCCGTGAAACATCTGCGTCAGCTTGAAGACCAAAGCGTCTACATTCTTCGAGAAGCGTACAAGCACTTCGACAACCTCGCCATGCTCTGGTCGATGGGGAAGGATTCGACCGTCCTGTTATGGCTGGCGCGCAAGGCGTTCTTCGGCCACGTTCCCTTTCCGCTCCTGCACGTGGACACCAGCTACAAGATTCCCGCCATGATCGAGTATCGCGACCGATTGGCGCGCGAATGGCATCTCAACCTCGTCGTCGGGCAGAACAAGGAAGCGCTTGCCGCCGGTATGAATCACACGTTGGGCCGCGTGACCTGTTGCACGGCGCTCAAGACGAACGGCCTGAAACAGCTTCTTGAGCAAAAAGGCTACACCGGCGTGATCCTCGGCGTCCGGGCGGACGAAGAGGGAACCAGGGCGAAGGAGCGGTACTTCTCACCGCGGGACAAGCATGGAGACTGGGATTTCCGGGATCAGCCGCCCGAGCTGTGGGACCAGTTCAAGACGACGTTCCCGCCGGGGACCCATATACGTATTCACCCTCTGTTGGATTGGACGGAGATCAACATCTGGGAATACATCAAATTGGAGAACATTCCGTTCATCGACTTGTACCTCGACAAGGGCGACGGCACCCGATATCGGAGCCTCGGATGCGCCCCCTGCACGATGCCGATCAAATCGACCGCCAAGAGCGTGGATGACATCATCGAGGAACTACGCCACACGACCGTCGCGGAGCGGTCCGGCCGCGCGCAGGACGAGGGACGCGGGATGGAATTGCTTCGCAAAGACGGATACATGTGATTCCGCCGCGCCGACCGGCAGAGGAGTCTTCTGCACTATGACGTCCCATTCATCCAAACCGTCCGAACATCTCAATATCGTCATCGTCGGCCACGTCGATCACGGAAAGTCGACGCTGCTCGGTCGCCTCTATGCGGATACGGGATCGCTCCCGGACGGGAAACTGGAAAAGGTGCAGGCGATCTGCCGCCAGCAAGGCAAGGAGTTCGAGTACGCATTTCTGTTCGATGCATTTCTCGAGGAGCAGGAACAGGGCATCACGATCGATACGGCGCGCACGTTTTTCATTTGGCAAGGCCGCCAATACATCATCATCGACGCACCGGGACACAAGGAATTTCTGAAGAACATGATTTCCGGAGCCGCTCGGGCGGAAGCCGCCCTGCTCCTGATCGACGCACTCGAAGGTGTGAAAGAACAATCCAAGAAACACGGCTACTTACTCTCGCTGCTGGGGGTGCGCCAGTTTGCGGTGGTGGTCAACAAGATGGACCTTGTCGGCTACCGGCAGGATGTTTTCGACGGGATCGAGAAGGAATACCGGGAATTTCTGAGCCAGTTCGGGGCCGTGCCGGAACGGGTCATCCCGGTGAGCGCGAAGATGGGCGATAACATCGCCAAACGCAGCCCCGCCATGGCCTGGTACGAGGGCCCCACCGTTCTGGACACGCTGCATCTGTTCAAGAAGGAGACGGCCCGATCGGAACAGCCGTTCCGGTTTCCGATCCAGGACGTCTACAAGTTCGATGCACGGCGGATCATCACCGGCCGCATCACGGCGGGCCGGCTGAAGATCGGGGACCACCTGGTGTTTTCCCCTTCGAACAAGCGCGCCAATATCCGATCCGTCGAGGCGTTCAATATCGAGCCGCCGCCGACCGGTGCGGAAGCCGGTCAGTCGGTCGGCATCACGCTCGACGAGCAGATTTTCATCGAGCGGGGTGAAATTGCGACCCATCAATCGCAGTTGCCGCTGGTCTCGACGGCGTTTCGCGCCAACCTGTTCTGGCTGGGACGGCGTCCCCTGGAGAAGGGCCGCAAGTATCTCCTGCGTATCGCGACGAAGGAAGTGGATTGCGAGATCGCCGTGATCCACAAAATCATCGATACCATGGATTTGGCGCAGCAGCAGAACAGCACGTCGGTCGCGAGAAATCAGGTGGCGGAATTGACGGTGAGAACGAAGGCTCCGGTCGCGTTCGACTTGTCCTCCTCCTTTGAAGCCACCGGTCGGTTCGTCTTGGTCGACGAGTACGACATCGCGGGCGGCGGGATCATCACGGAAGTCGTTCACGACGATCAGGAATTCCTCCGTGAGGAAGCCCGGAGACGGGATTTCGCCTGGGTCAAAGGGGAAGTCGGCATCGAGGAGCGGGCGCAACAATACGGCCACCGGGCGGCGATCGTCCTGGTCACCGGAGGCCGGCATAGCGGGAAGTCCTTTCTCGCCAAGAAACTGGAAGCTCGGCTCGTGGCCGACGGGCGACATGCCTATCTGCTCGACGGAGAAAATCTCCGGCGGGGCCTCGACGCCGACCTCTCGGAGCACGAGCGGGGGCAGACGACGGAGATGGCTCGCCGATACGGCGAAGTGGCGCGCCTGCTCATCGACACCGGGTTGATCGTGGTCTCCACGACGAATCCGTTCGGGATGGGGTATGTCGAAGCCGCGCAGGCGATCAGGACGTTGGTGCATCCGGCGCCGGTCATCGCCGTGCACATGAGCAAGGTCCCCGAGGAGGCGCCTGCCGGAACGGACATCACCTTTACGGGACCTGCGGATTTTGACGAGGCGACTCGCCGGATCATCGAGGAATTGAAACGCCGGGGCGTCCTGGCGCACGCCATCGGAGCCAAACCGACGTTCCAATATTCGATCT
>DAOLIU010000002.1:11967-44877 GCA_035328385.1 Nitrospira sp.
GGACTGGCTCGGCGGAGCCGTGCCTCCCTGTTCGTTCAGGACAGGGACAGGCGCGGATCGGAAAGGCGACAGTCCCCTTGGTCTGGCCAGCGGTTGGTTTGACTCTCCGGAAACCCCTATGTTACCGTACCTTCTCGCAATATCCACAGGTTTGGCGAGGCGATCGACATGGCTCCCGACAAGGATCTGAAGACGATTCTCGGTAAGCTTCGGTACTCCGACGACGCCAAGGTCGTGCAGCAGATCACCGAGCAGATGCAGCAGGTGCAAGCCAGAATGGCGGGCATCAAGCATAAGCTCGTCGTCATGAGCGGCAAAGGCGGCGTGGGCAAAAGCATGACCACGGTGAACCTGGCCCTGGCGTTGGCCCGGCAGCACAGCCGCGTCGGCCTTCTCGACGTGGACTTGAACGGCCCGTGTGTTCCCCGAATGCTCGGCCTTCACGGCCGGTCGTTGACCATGACTCCCGAAGGGGCGGTGCCGCCGGTCGGACCATTGGGCATCAAAGTCGCGTCCATGGACTTTTTTCTGGGAGCGGCGTCTCCTGTAAGATGGAAGGGGCCGATGGACGTCAGTCCGGTCTGGCTGGGCTTGATGGAAATGAACGTCATCCGGGAATTCCTGGCCGACGTCGTCTGGGGAGAGTTGGACTATCTGCTTGCGGATCTTCCGCCCGGTGCCGCCGCGGACAAACCGCCCGTCATCGCCGGTTTCATTCCCGATTTGGCCGGTGCGATCGTCGTGACGACCCCGTCAGAGGTTGCCTCGGACGTGGTCCAGAAATCCGTCACCTATGCCCGGGACATGGGGATCAAGGTGTTGGGCATCGTCGAAAACATGAGCGAGTACCGCTGCCCGTCCTGCGGCGAGCAGAACGAATTGTTCGAGGGCAATACCGAAGCCATGTGCGAAGCGTTGGATCTCCCCCTTCTCGGCCGTATCCCCTTTGACCGGAAGCTTGCCCGCACCTTCGACAAGGGCGAACCGTTGCTGGATGAGACGTATCCGACCATCCAGCGTTACCAGGAAATCGCCGGACGTATTCGAACGCTGCTGGATTACAAGAAGGTCCTGGCCGAAAAACTGTGACGCTCATCCAAGAGGAGATACCATGAAATTCGTGTGTCTCAATTGTGAAACCTACATGAACTTTGAAAAGGTCGAAAAACCCGGAGAAGGGTCCCTCGGGGTGTTTTTCGGCTGCCCGTCCTGCGGAGCGAAATTTTCGATGGTCACGAATCCCGGTGAAACGCAAATGGTCAGTTCGCTGGGCGTGAAGTTGGGCGGGCGGACCGTCGCACCGGAGCCGTTTGAAATGACCAGAGGAACCCTGAAAGACGAAGCCCTGGCGGGATCAGGCCAGATGGCGGCGTATTTGAATGAGAAGATTCAGGGCGGCCAACCGGTTGCTGCAGCCCCCGGCGCGACGCCCAAGAGCGGCGAGAAGACGGGAAGCAGCGGCTGCCCGTTTTCCGCAATGGTGGCCGAGATGGGGCTCACGTCCTCCGGCAAACCCGCCAACGGCGCGCCGGCGACGTCGGAGTTCACCTGGACGGCGGACGCCAAGGAAAAACTCGACCGGCTGCCGGTTTTCGTGAAGCCGATGGTGCAGAGCAGCGTGGAAGCCTATGCCAGAAAGCAAGGCTATACGACCATCACGCTGCAAGTGATGGACGACTCCAAGAACGACTCTCCCAACGGCATCGCCTGGACGCGCGAAGCGGAGCAGCGGCTCGACAACATTCCCGACTTCATCCGTCCGATGGCGCGCAAGGAAATCGAACGGCTGGCCAAAGAGCGCGGCGTTGCCACGATCACGGCGCAAGTGATGGACGACGCCAAAGACAAGTTCATGAAATTCATGTAGATGGTCACTCGGTCGGGATCGACTTCCATAAAGGCCTGTCCGGCGCACCGGATGGGCCTTTTCTTTGCCCACCTGGCTGATTTCGTACGAATGACGGATCGACGGGTCGGACTACTCTTCCTGTGCGCCGTTCTGTGGGCGGCCCTCACGCCATCCCTGCTGTCCGCCCAACATGGCGAGCTGCATCATGCGGCAGTCACGGCCGGGTCTCATCATGACGGGCATGCCGGCTCCACGGAAAGTTGGGAAGGCTCGGCCGCTGGCGTCGCCTATTCCGAACGGAATCACCATGTGGCGGGGCTGTTCGTGGTGTTGATTGGATTGGCGGAGCTGGGCTATGCCTCGCGGTGGCCGGCGCTGGGTTGGGTCAGATTCGTGACGCCTGCTGCGATGCTCACGACCAGCCTGTTTTTGTTGATTTGGAGCGACCATGAGGCGTGGCCAGTCGGTTCACTGACTTTTGCCCAATCGTTCTTCGGGGACGAGCCCGAGATCGTCCAGCACAAGATGTTCGGGCTGGCCGCCTTGGCGGTCGGCTCGATCGAGTTGATTCGTCGGCTTGGCGGGCTGCGGCGAACCTGGTGGACGGCTCCGTTTCCGCTCATGGCCATCGCCGGCGGGCTGATGCTGTTCGCGCATTCGCACGGGGACCATCCATCCGGGGAAAAAATAGCCCTGCATCATGCCATTATGGGCACGATGGCGATGACGGCCGGCTCGAGTAAACTGCTGTCTGACTGGATGAAGGAGCCGCAGGCTCCATCACGATGGGAAGTCGTCTGGGCCTGCCTGATTTTGGTCATCGGTGCTCAGTTGCTCCTCTATTCCGAATAGTCCCTTGTGAATAGCCTCTTGGTCGGACAGCTGGCTCACGGCCGGCGGCCGCGTAATTGACACCCTTCCGAACCCTGTGTTACCTGTACCGAATCACCACGAAGCCAAATCTCTGCACCAGACGGTCGAACCAGGGATCGACTGAGGAGCGTCACGTATGGGCGGCCATAGTCATTGGGCCACGATCAAGCGCCATAAATCGGCTCAGGATGCCAAGCGCGGCAAAATCTTTACCCGGATCATCCGTGAGTTGACCATTGCGGCCCGAGGCGGCGGCGATCCAGACGGTAATCCCCGGCTGCGATTGGCGATTGCCAAGGCCAAAGAAGCCAACATGCCGGGCGACACGATGAAAAAGGCGATTCAGCGCGGCACGGGAGAGTTGCCGGGAGTCTCTTATGAAGAGTTTACCCTCGAAGGGTATGGGCCGGGGGGGACGGCCCTGCTGCTCGAAATCACCAGCGATAACCGCAATCGCACGGTTGCCGAGATCCGCAGCCTTTTCACCAAGAATCACGGCAACATGGCTGAAGCCGGCGCGGTTGCATGGCAGTTCCAGAAGAAGGGGCTGTTGACCATCGACAAGGGCAAAGTCGAGGAAGACACCTTGTTGTCGTTGGCTTTGGATGCCGGCGCGGAGGATGTGAAGTCCGGTGAGAAGAGCTTCGAGGTCGTCACGAACCCCCACGACTTCGAGGCCGTCAAGAAAGCTTTGGCGGACGCAAAGGTCGATACGTCTCTTGCCGAGCTCACGTTCGTCCCACAGAATACGGTCCGGCTCGAGGAAAAAGACGCCGAGCAGATGCTCAAGCTCATGGAAGTCATGGACGAACACGACGACGTCCAGAAGGTGCACGCCAACTTCGACATTCCGGATGACGTGATGGAAAAAGTCGCCGCCGCGGCCGGGTAGCCGCCGACCGGACGTCTCTTTCGTTCCGAAGCACCGCACGACGGATTCATGATCGCCTCACTGACGGGCCGATTGGCCTTCAAGGCGCCGACGCATCTGATCCTTGACGTGCAAGGAGTCGGATACGACGTTCTGATTCCGCTCAGCACGTACTACGGTCTTCCCGACCTCAACGCCTCGCTTTCTCTGAATATTCACACCCACGTGCGCGAGGATGCGATCCAGCTGTTCGGCTTCAGCAGCCGGCAGGAGAAGGAGACGTTTCTGCTGCTGACGACGGTGTCGGGGGTCGGTCCGAAAACCGCGTTGGGCATCCTCTCCGCGTTGCCGGTGGCCGATCTGGTGTTGGCCATACATGCAGGCGACGTGGAAAAGCTCGAAACCATTCCGGGCATCGGGAAGAAATCCGCAGGACGCCTCGTGCTGGAACTGAAAGATAAATTGGGCAAGCTGCATCCTGGCCTGGCCGCTTCCGGGCCTGGTTCCGGCGCCCCGCACGACAGGGACATCGAGGACGCGCTGTCGGCGCTGACGAATCTCGGCTATCGAGCGCAGGACGCGAAAGAGGCGTTGAAACGGGTCCGACAAGAACGACCGGAGATGCTCAGTCTGCAGGAACTCATCCGCCATTCGTTGAAGGAGTTGGCCAGGGGGTAGGTTATGGTGAATACCGGTGACCGTCCGACCGTGAGGGGACTTTGTGCGTTGATCGTCGCGGGGTTGTTTCTCGCGGCTCCGCATCCCGCGCAGGCCGACAATGCCGGCGCAGAGCCGAAGAGCATCCGAAAAACCTGCGGAAAATGCCCGGACGGCTATGCAGTCACCGGGGTGACGGATGCGCCGTCCATATGCAAGGACGGGGATCCCACGTTGGTGGAATGTGTCCCATTGGGCGCCAATCTCCTGTCCGTCTGCGGCGCGTGCCCGGACGGCTATCAGGAGATCGGTCGCTCGTCCGTGCCGTCCCGCTGCGGCAATCAAGACGGCGGGAAACTGAGCCAATGCCAGTTGCAGAAATTCGAATCGAATTTTCCGGATCCGACCCAAGGGGGAAGGACCTGCCCTCCCGATTGCGGAAGCACGGCAACGCCAGGACAAGGGGCCATCCCGCCTCCGGCCAGATACCTGCCCACGCCGGAGAAACAGTCGGGACAATGAACCGATACCGGCAAGAACGAGCAGGCTGATGCCGCAACGGATCGTGAGCCCGCAATTGACCGACGAGGAACGAAGCATGGAGACCGTGCTTCGTCCCCAGTCGCTCGAAGAATACATCGGGCAGCCCCGCATGAAAGAATCCCTTCGGATTTGCATCGAGGCGGCCAGGCAGCGCCGCGAGCCGCTGGACCACACCATTTTCTATGGCCCTCCCGGCCTCGGGAAGACCACGATCGCCCACATCATTGCCCGTGAAATGGGCGGGACGCTCCAGGCCACCTCCGGTCTGGTGCTGGCCCACGCGGGAGATCTGGCGTCCGTGCTCACGAACCTTCAGGAGCATGACGTGCTGTTCATCGACGAAATCCATCGGCTGCCCGCCGCAGTGGAAGAAGCGCTCTATCCGGCCATGGAGGATTTTCAACTGGATTTGGTCGTGGGCCAGGGGCCTGCGGCCCGGACGGTCAAGCTCGATCTGCCCCGGTTCACGCTCGTGGGAGCCACGACGAAGGCCGGAGCGCTGACCTCTCCTCTGCGCGATCGATTTGGCCTGGTGTACCGCCTCGATTTTTACACGCCGGCCGAGCTGCAGTTGATCGTGACGCGCTCGGCCGGCCTCCTCAACATTCCCATAGAATCGGGCGGCGCGGACGAGATCGCCATGCGCGCACGAGGCACTCCGCGGATCGTGAATCGCCTGGTCAAACGCGTCCGCGATTATGCGCAAGTGAAAGCCGACGGACGGATTACGAGGGGCGTGGCCCAGGAGGCGCTGGCCTGGCTTGGAGTGGACGCGGCCGGTTTCGACGAAATGGACCGCAAGATCCTCCTGACGATCATCGAGAAATTCGGGGGGGGGCCCGTGGGGGTCGAGTCCTTGGCCGCCGCCGTGCAGGAAGACCGAAACACGCTCGAGGACGTGCACGAACCCTATCTGATCCAGGCAGGCTATCTCGAGCGGACCGGCCGGGGACGCCAGGCGAGCAAACTGGCGCACGATCATTTCAATAAGCCGTCCAACCTGCTGCTCTAGTGCGATACGCCCGCGCAACCGCACAACAAACGGACGTATGATTCAAGAGTCCCGGTCGTGGGTGGCCGCGATGATCGTATAAGAACGACTCCGATCCATATGTTGTACGATCGATCCGGTCAACTTGCGTGCAAGATGATCGAGAGGATTGCAACAGGCGGTTCGACAGCCAACCGATGAATCCGATGACCGTCAGTCTCGTCGTGTTCGGGTGCGTGCTCGGCGGCACGCTCGGCGGGATATGGTTGCGGGGGATTTTACCCAAACATCACCTCGATGCCGAATCGAAGGACACTGTGAAGGTGGGAATCGGATTGATCGCGACGATGACCGCGCTCGTGCTGGGTCTGGTGACCGCCTCTGCCAAGAGTTCCTTTGATTCCACGAATGCCACCGTGAAACAAGCGGCCATGACCATTCTGGCCATCGATCGCGCACTCGCCCGTTACGGGCCCGAGGCGGAGGTGATTCGCAAGAACCTCCAGCAGGCGCTGAAGATACGGATCGAGCAGATCTGGGGCCAGGGCCTCTCGACCCGCACCGAGCTCGATGCGACGAATATTGAACCGGGTCTGAGCGCAGAAAGGCTGGCCGAGGACATTCGCGCTCTCACCCCGCACGACGAATCCCAGCGGACGGCACAGGCCCGTGCTCTGGAGCTCATTGAAGCGTTGCTGCAGGCCAGATGGCTCGTGGCCGGCGGCGGCGACACCTCGGTTCCAGTGCCGTTCCTCTCGGTCCTCGTGTTCTGGCTGACGCTCACGTTTGCGAGCTTCGGGGTGTTCGCTCCGCGGAATGCCACTGTTCTCGCGGTCCTCATCGTGTGCGCGCTCTCAGTGAGTAGCGCCCTTTTTCTTGTCTTGGAGATGGATGGACCGTTCGACGGATTGATCAAAGCGTCTGCGGATCCCTTGCGCTACGCACTCGCACATATCAATCAATAGCTCGCTCGCCAGTCCCCTCCGGACCAGCTCTTTCGATCGAGCCCTGGCGATCGATTTCGATGGAAGACGGATTCGACTTCTGTGCGACGGGAAGTCTGAAAAAGTCGGTTAAAAAGAGTCGCATTGAGCCGACCCGGTCGAGAAGGCCCCCGCCGTGATGCCCTGCAGTTCAAGTGATGCAAGTTCCTGAAAGTCCTAGGGTCTCCTTGCATTTCCTGAAGAAAATCCTGTATCATTTCGCGTTTGCTCTCACCTGTTCTGCTTCTGGACGTTCGTCCAACTCATGAGGCACGGGTGGAGGGGGACTATGCATGTCCGGAGATCTCTCCGAACACCGTAAAGAGATTGACCGAATCGACGACGAGATCCTTCGTCTCCTCAACGTTCGGTCCAAGAGCGTCATCGAGATCGGCAGGCTGAAAAAACAACAGGATGCCGATGCCAATCTCCACACGCCTGCTCGCGAAGCCGCGATCATCGAGCGGCTCGTGGCCCAAAACACCGGCCCGTTCCCTTCCGAAGGGATCCGGCCCGTGTACCGGGAAATCATGTCGGCGTCCCTGTCGCTGGAAGGCCCCCAGAAGGTGGCGTATCTGGGCCCGCGGGCGACCTTTACGCATATGGCCTGTATGCAGAAATTCGGATCGTCCGCCCAGTACATCCCCGTCCACAGCATCAAAGAAGTTTTCAGCGAAGTGGAACGAGGCCGGGCGAATTTCGGGGTGGTCCCGATCGAGAATACGACGGAAGGTGTCGTGAACCATACGCTCGACATGTTCATCGACTCCAACCTGCTGATCTACGGTGAAGTCCTCCAGGAAGTGTCGCACCACCTCCTGTCCAAATCGGGTGTGCCGGAGGAGATCAAGAAGATCAGTTCGCATCCGCATGCCATCGCACAATGCCGCAATTGGCTGGAGACCCACATGCCCCATGTGCCGGTGTCCGAGGTCGCCAGCACGGCCCGAGCCGCCGAACTCTGCCTCGAAGACACGTCGATTGCGGCGATCGCGTCCCAGTTGGCGGCCGATCTCTACGGCCTGAAGGTCATCAAGTCGCGGATCGAGGATAATTTGAACAATTTCACGCGCTTTCTCGTGCTGTCCCAGAAGGCGCCGGAGCGGACCGGCAAAGACAAGACTTCACTCATGCTCTCGATCAAGGACAAAGTGGGGGCGCTCTACGATCTGCTTCGCCCGTTCGCCTCGCACGGGATCAGCATGACCAAGATCGAATCCCGTCCGTCCAGGCGAAAGGCCTGGGAGTATATTTTCTTCGTCGACATCGAAGGTCACATCGAGGAAGACCGGGTGAAGAAGGCGGTCGAGGACATCACCGGCCGCTGCCTCTTTATGAAGGTGCTGGGATCCTATCCCGCACACAGCTGATTCCATGGCCATCCACGTCCATCCCGATATCCTCTCGTTGAGCCCCTATGTGCCGGGCAAACCCATCGAGGAATTGCAGCGCGAGTTCGGCTTGGAGCGCGTGATCAAACTGGCCTCGAATGAGAATCCCCTGGGTCCCTCGCCGAAGGCGTTGGCCGTGCTGAACGAGGGCATGGCGACGTTGCACCGCTATCCCGACGGCGGCGCGTTCCGGTTGCGGCGGGCCTTGGCCGATCGGTGGAAGGTGACGCCTGACCACGTGATTCTCGGGAACGGCTCCGACGAGTTGCTGGGATTGCTGGCCCGGACCTTTCTGTCTCCGGGCGACGAAGCCGTCATGGCGGACCAAACCTTCGTAATCTACAAGATGGAAGTGGCCGCGGCGCACGGGAAGGTGGTCACGGTGCCGTTGGTCCAGTGGCGGCACGACGCGGCGGCAATGGCCGAGGCCATTACTCCGCGCACCAGGCTCTTGTTCCTCTGCAATCCCAATAACCCGACCGGGACGATGATTTCACGGGAAGAGGTCGCCCGCCTGCTGTCTCGGGTGCCGGAGCACGTGATTGTTGTCTTCGACGAGGCCTATTTCGAATATGTCCGGAGCGCCGACTTCCCGGACTCGATGGCCTACGTCCGGCAGGGCCGCAATGCCGTCGTCCTGCGCACGTTTTCAAAAATCTATGGGTTGGCCGGCTTGCGGATCGGCTACGGCATCACGACGCCGGAAATCACCAATTTTCTCAACCGGGTCCGGCCGCCGTTCAACGCCAACAGCTTGGCGCAACTGGCGGCGTTGGCAGCCTTGGGCGACGATGAGCACGTGGCGAAGAGCCGCGCGGTGAACGAGAGCGGCATGGAACAGCTCAAGAACGGCTTGACCGCCCTGGGGTGTACGCCGGTGCCGAGCGAGACCAATTTCCTCTATTTTGATGTGGGATGCGACGGCCGCCGGATCTTCGAGGCGCTGCTGCGGCAGGGCGTGATCATTCGCCACATCGATGGCCGAATGGTGCGGGTGACCGTCGGACAAACGGAAGAAAATCAGATATTCCTGACGGCGCTCGCAGGCGTCTTGAAGACGGGCTGATTAACACGTGAGGGAACCATGATCATCGTCTTGAGGCCGGACGCATCGGAACGCGAGGTCGATCATATCGTCGATCGGCTTCGGGAACTGGGGTTGAAATCGCAATTGTCGACCGGACAGGAGCGGACGATCATCGGCGTCATCGGCGATGACCGCATTCTGCAGAATCAACCGCTGACGGCCCTTCCCGGCGTCGAAAGCGTGTTGCCCATTCTGGCCCCCTGGAAGCTCGTGAGCCGGGAATTCAAGAAAGACGGCACCGTCATCGACGTGGGCGGCGTCAAGATCGGGGGCAACAAGCTGGCGATCATGGCGGGGCCCTGCGCGGTGGAGCGCCTTGAGCTGACGGTCGGGATCGCGCACGAGGTGAAAGCCGCCGGCGCCACCATCCTGCGCGGCGGCGCCTACAAGCCGCGGACGTCGCCCTATTCGTTCCAAGGTCTGGGTCGCGAGGGGCTGGATTACTTGATCGAAGCCAGGAAGCAGACGGGGCTGCCGGTCGTGAGCGAAATTTTGGATACGAGGGACATCGAGCTCTTTCTCGAAAAGGCCGACATCATTCAGATCGGCGCCCGGAACATGCAGAACTTCGAGCTGCTGAAGGAAGTCGGAGCTTACGACAAACCGGTTCTCCTGAAACGCGGTCTGTCGGCGACGATCAAGGAATTTCTCCTGTCGGCGGAGTACGTCATGTCGCGCGGCAATCGCAACGTCATGCTGTGCGAACGCGGCATCCGAACGTTCGAGACGCAATATCGCAACACGCTCGATTTGGCGGCGATTCCGACGTTGAAAGAATTGTCGCATCTGCCGGTCATCGTCGATCCAAGCCACGCGACGGGCAAGTGGAATTTGGTCGCGCCGATGTCCAAGGCCGCCGTGGCGGCCGGCGCGGACGGAATCCTTATCGAAGTGCATTCCAATCCCGAGTGCGCGCTCTGCGACGGCGAGGAGTCCATCAAGCCGACCAAGTTCAAAGAGCTGATGCAGGACATGCGGAAAATCGCCGTCGCGGTCGGCCGCGAATTGTAAGGGAGGAGTCGGGGACGCTATCGGCGTCGCTCGTCGGTCCATGGCGCTTCATTTCTCACAAGTCGCGATCATCGGAGTCGGATTGATCGGCGGGTCTCTGGGCATGATCCTGCGCGGAAAAGGGCTGGCCGGCAGCGTCGTCGGCATCGGCCGGCGCGTCGAGAATCTCAAGACCGCCGTTCAGATGGGCGCGATCGATCGTTACGTGGTCGATCCGAAGGAGGGGGTGGCGGAGGCCGACGTGGTTGTCTTGGCCACACCGGTCGACACGTATGAGCGGCACCTATCCGAGTGGGCGTCCTGCCTGAGGCCGGACGCCATCGTGACGGACGTGGGCAGCGTCAAGGGAGCGCTGGTGGACCATGCGGAACGGACCTTGCCCCAGGGCGTCCGTTTTGTCGGCGCGCACCCCATCGCAGGAAAAGAAAAAACAGGGGTGGCGGCCGGATCGGATCGTCTGTTCGCGGGAGCCCGGTGCATTCTGACTCCGACATCCAAGACCGACCCGCAGGCGTTCGAGCAGATCAAGGGCATGTGGCAGGCGACCGGCGCAACCGTCCTGAGCATGGATCCGTATCTGCACGATCAGATCCTCGGCGCAGTCAGCCACCTGCCGCACGTCGCGGCGTTCGCCTTGATGGACGCATTGATCGAGATTCGGAGCCGGGTGCCGGGGCTCGATCTGGCCGGCCATTCCGGAGGAGGATTGCGGGATACGACCAGAATCGCCGCGAGTTCTCCTGAGATGTGGCGGGACATTTTCCTCTGGAACCGCGACAATATCGTCACGTTCATTGAAAGCTATGAAGAGGCTCTGGGACGGTTGAAAGAGCTGATTCGTGCGGGCGACGCCGCTGGCATCGAAAAGGCCCTGGAGCGGGCCAAGCAGGAGAGGGAACGTTTCCCGGCGCCGGTCGCCGTGACTCCATCGCCATGACGACACTCACGGTACAAGCCGGTCCTCCCCTCCGGGGCGCCATCTCGGTCCCGGGGGACAAGTCGATTACGCACCGTGCGATCATTCTGACCGCGCTCGCGGAGGGCACCGGCACGATCCGGGACTACTGCCGCGGCGAGGACTGTCTCAATACGATGCGGGCGCTCCAGTCGCTCGGAGTCAAGATAGAAGAAACCACGGAGACGCTTCGCGTGCACGGCAAGGGACTTTGGGGCCTGGCGGAGCCGGACAATGTCATCGACTGCGGAAATTCCGGCACCGGTATTCGTCTTCTGACCGGTCTTCTGGCCGGGCAGGATTTCTATACGGTGCTGACGGGCGATGCGTCGGTCCGGCGACGTCCCATGGGACGTATCGTCAGGCCGTTACGCGAGATGGGGGCCGCGATCGCGGGGCGGAAGGGCGGAGAGCTGGCGCCTCTGGCCGTCACGGGAGGCAAGCTGCGAGGCATCACGTACTCCTCGCCGGTCGCCAGCGCCCAGGTCAAGTCCTCGTTGCTGCTTGCGGCGCTGTTCGCGCAAGGCACGACGAAAATTACGGAGCCGAGACTCTCCCGGGACCATACGGAGCGCATGTGCCGGTTTTTCGGCATTCCACTCAAGCATGACGGGACGACGATCATCATGGAAGGCCGGCCATCGGTCGGATGGGCCGCGGCCCCGGTCCTCACGGTCCCGGGTGATCTGTCCGCCGCGGCGTTTTTCATCGTAGGCGCAAGCATCGTTCCGGGTTCGGACCTTTTGCTCACGGGGATCGGGGTGAATCCGACCAGGTCCGGAATCTTGGACGTCCTGGACCGCATGGGGGCCGACATTCAGTTGCTGCGGCAGCGGGAAGAAGCCGGTGAACCGGTTGCGGACGTCAGAGTGAAGGCGGCTCCTTTGCGCGGAGTGACGATCGGGCCGGAATGGATCCCTCAAACCATCGACGAGTTCCCGATTCTCTTCGTGGCGGCGGCTCTGGCCGAAGGTGAAACGATCATTACCGGAGCCGAAGAGTTGCGTGTGAAGGAAAGCGATCGGATCGCCGTGATGGCGGCGGAATTGCGTCAGATGGGCGCCCGGATCACCGAACGGCCGGACGGCGTGGTGATTCAAGGGCTCGGTCGGACGGCCGAAAACGGGCGGTTTACGGCGGCTCGGGGACGGAGTCACGGCGATCATCGGGTGGCGATGTCGCTGGCGGTCGCCGGCCTGACGGCCGAGGCCGAGACGACAATCGACGACACAGACTGCATCGAGACGTCGTTCCCTGATTTCAGCGGACGGCTGTCGGCATTGCGGACCGGGAGCCGCTAAGCCGCAGAGGGAGACGTGCCCATGATCGTGGCGATCGACGGACCGGCCGGGGTGGGCAAGAGCACCGTGGCCAAATTATTGGCCGCCCGGCTGAAGTATCTGTACTTGGATACCGGCGCATTGTATCGGGCGGTGGCGTGGGCGGTGCTGCAACACGGCGTCGATATGGCGAATCGGGAGGCGGTCGCAGCATTGCTGCCCTTGACGTCTTTGAAGATGGAGTTCGAGAACGAGACGGTAGTCGTTCGCGTCAATGGCAAGGATGTCACCGGAGAGCTTCGGAGTCCCGCCGTGTCGGCCGCCGCCTCGATCGTTTCGGCTATTCCGGCCGTCAGGGCCTGGCTGTTGCCGGTGCAGCGGAGCATCGGAAAGAAGGGCTCCATCGTGGCGGAAGGACGCGATATCGGCACCAAGGTCTTTCCGTCGGCCGCCGTGAAATTTTTCCTGGAAGCGGATGCGACGGTGCGGGCCCAGCGGCGGCACCGGGAATTGGTGGCGGCCGGCCATGCCCGAGAGATCGAACAGACCAGCGCGGAAATGGCGGGACGCGACAGCAGAGACCGGACTCGTGCGGTGGCGCCGCTGGTTCCGGCGGAAGATGCGCACCACATCGATACCTCCCGACTGTCGGCGGCGGAGGTGGTCGACCGGATGATGGGTATCATTGCGGCGAAGTTGTGAGTTCGGTGGTGTACTGGTGGCTCTGGGCCCTGACGAGGGTCGTTGGTTGGATCCTCCTCGGGTACCGGGTGGAGGGGACGGTTCCCCGCCGGGGTGGAATGCTCATCGCGGCCAATCATGCGAGTTATGCGGACATCCCCTTGCTCGGGTGTGGGATACCGCGGCGGGCATGGTACTTGGGGCGCAGCGATCTGTTCGTACCGGGCGTGAAAGGGCTTCTCCAATGGCTCGGATGGATTCCGTTGAAGCTCGGACGATTGGATCGCCGGGCCTTTGATACGGCGGTCACCTTGATCCAAGAAGGCAAGGTCGTCGTGATATTCCCGGAAGGAGGGCGAACCCTCACCGGGCAGCTGCGGGAGGCGAAGCCGGGACTGGGCATGATCGTCGCGCAGACCGGGTGCCCGGTCGTTCCGGCATACTTGAAGGGCACGTATGAGGTACTGCCTCCCGGGACGACGCGACCTCGGCGTCATCCCGTGACCGTGCGGTTCGGAGAACCGATGACGTTCGGCCGTCCCGCCGACGGCGGAGACACGAAACAGTTTTATCGGCATGTGAGTCGAGAAGTGATGGAAAGGATCGCGGTGCTGGGAGGGGTGGACCCTCCGGGCCATGGTCCGGCAGCCGGAGCGCGCCACGCTGAGTCAGCTTCGGCGATTACACATATCAGCACCGACGGTCGTCGGGAGAGTAGGATAGACCCATGAGCACGGTTTCGAAATCGAGTGATCAGCAGTTGGACCGCAACGCCTTGGCGGCCCTGTACGAAGAAACGTTCAAGAATCTCGAAGAAGGCACCATTACGGAGGGCCGGGTCGTCGCCCTCACGAAGGACAAGGTGGTCGTCGACATCGGCTACAAGTCCGAGGGGATGATCCCGAGCGATCAGTTTGCGGCGGAAGAGTTGCAACAACTCAAGATCGGCGATCGCCTTCAGGTCTATATCGAAGAGTGCGAGGATGCGGACGGCAATCTCGTCTTGTCCAAAGAAAAAGCCGACAAGATGAAGATTTGGGAAGAACTGGAAAAGCTGTACAAGGAAGAAAAGAGCATCGACGGCAAGGTGGTCTCCCGGATCAAGGGGGGCATGATGGTGGACATCGGGGTGAAGGCCTTTCTGCCCGGATCCCAGATCGACCTCCATCCGGTGCGCGACCTCGATGGATTGGTCGGGCGCACGTTTCCCATGAAGATCATCAAGATCAACCATCGTCGCGGCAACGTCGTGGTATCCCGGCGCGTGCTGTTGGAAGAAACGAGAGACAAGAAGCGGCAATCCACCCTCGCGACCCTTAAGGAGGGTCAGCTGATCCAGGGCATGGTCAAAAACATCACCGATTACGGCGCCTTCATCGACCTGGGCGGAATCGACGGCTTGCTGCACATCACGGATATGTCATGGGGACGGGTGGGCCATCCCTCCGAAATGTTCAACGTGGGTGACCGGGTCGAGGTGAGCGTGCTGAAATACGATCGGGAGACCGGCCGGATTTCATTGGGTCTCAAGCAGAAGTCGGCCGACCCTTGGACGAACGTCGCGGGCAAGTATCCGATCGGCACCCGCGTGCGCGGCAAGGTGGTGAGCCTGACGGACTACGGCGCCTTCGTGGAACTGGAGCCGGGCGTGGAGGGACTCGTGCACGTGTCGGAAATGTCATGGACACACGAAGTGCGGCATCCATCGCGCGTCGTGGCCATCGGAGACCAGGTCGAAGCCGCGGTGCTGAACGTGGACCCCGCCAGCCGGAAGATCTCCCTCGGCATGAAGCAGACCGCCCCCAATCCATGGGATATGGTCGAGAGTAAATATCCGATCGGAACCAGGATCGAGGGGAAGGTCAAGAGTCTCACCGATTTCGGGGCGTTCGTCGGTCTGGACGAAGGCATCGATGGCTTGATCCATATTTCCGACATGTCGTGGACCAAGCACATCAAGCATCCGTCCGAGTTGTTCAAGAAGGGGCAGAAGGTGGAAGCCGTCGTCCTTCGGATCGACAAGGAAAAGGAGCGACTGTCGCTCGGCTATAAACAGTTGAGCCGAGACCCATGGGACGACGAAATTCCCAGCCGCTATCGGGTAGGGGATTCCGCGATCGGGAAGGTGAGTAAGGTCGCGGACTTCGGGATCTTCGTCGAGCTGGACGGCGGAGTGGAAGGGTTGATCCATGTCAGCGAGGCGGGGCTGGATCCGAGCGCCAAACTGGAGGAGAAGTTCAAGCTGCAGGATGAAGTCACGGCCAAGATCATCAAGGTGGACCGCGATGAGCGGAAAATCGCCTTGAGTCTCCGGGACCATCAGTTGGATTCAGAGCGCCGGCACGTGGAAGAATACCACGCGGCCCAGGGAGCGCCGGATCAGAGTTTGGGACGCGCGGCCAAGCAGAGCCGGAAGCGTGCCGCGCAGGACGACGACAAGTAACCCGCAATTCATGGCCTGAGGCGCCGCGAGTGGGCGCCGCATGCGTAAACGGTACGAATGAGTGGCACAATGGAACAGGGCACGGGAGAGAAGGCGGGCAAGTGGCCCCTGAAGCGAAAGATCTTTTGGGGAGTGCTCGCAGTCATAGGGTTGATGTTCTTCATCAACGCCTTCTTTCCGGATCTCGACCTTTCGACGGAAGACCGGATCGCGCTGGTGCGCGTGGAAGGTGTCATCCTGGACTCCCAATCGACGGTCACTGAACTCAAGCGCTTCGGGGAGAATCCTTCCATCAAGGCCATCGTGTTGCGGATCGACAGCCCCGGCGGAGGCGTCGTGCCTTCGCAGGAGATCTACGACGCGGTCCAGCGCGTCCGCAACAAGAACAGCAAGGCGGTCATCGCCTCGATGGGAACGGTGGCTGCATCGGGCGGCTATTATATCGCCTCCGCCACGGACCGGATCATTGCCAACCCGGGGACCCTGACGGGCAGCATCGGAGTGATCATGGAAACGGCGAACGTCGAAGGCCTGTTGAAAAAGATCGGGGTCGAAGGCATCGTCGTCAAGAGCGGAAAGTTCAAGGACGTGGGGTCCCCGTTGCGCAGGATGAGCGATGAAGAGCGTGCACTGCTGCAGTCCGTCATGGACGACGTGCACAAACAATTCATCGAGGCGGTGGCCTCGGGACGCGCGATGGAACCGGCGGCGATTCAAGCGCTTGCGGACGGCCGGATTTTCACGGGGCGTCAGGCCAAGGAAGCCAAGCTGGTCGACGAATTGGGCAATCTTGAAGACGCCATTCAACTGGCCGCTGATTTGGCCGGCATCGAAGGCGAGCCGAAAGTCGTCGAGCCGCGCCGGCGGTTTTCGATCAGGGAGTTGATCGAATCCCGGCTCACGGCGGTGTTGCCCAAGCTGGACTTCTATTCCGGAGTGAGCCTCAAGTATCTGATGGCGTTTTAACGCGGCCGACATACCGACGCCGTCTCAAAGCGAAAGGGGAATCGGATATGACGAAAGCCCAGATCATCGAACGGGTCTCCGAGCAGGTGACCACCTTGACGAAGCGGCAAGCCGAAATCGTCGTCAACACCATATTCGACTGCGTGCGGGATTCATTGAAAAACGGCGACAAAACGGAAATTCGCGGGTTCGGGAGCTTTCGCCTCCGGGCTCGCCGCATGAAGGAAGGCCGCAATCCGAAGACCGGAGCCACGGTGGCCGTGCCCGCCAAGAAAGTCCCGTTCTTCAAGGCCGGCAAGGAACTCAAGGAACTGCTCAATCAGTAGGGAGTATCAGCCATGAGCGCATCGGATGCCGACGATACTGCTGTGACCGACGTACGCTGGACCGACGGTGCATTGAAGCGCATGGATCGCGCTCCGGTGTTCCTTCGAGGTATGGTCCGTCGTCTCGCGGAAAAGAAAGCCAGGGAACTAGGGCTGGCGGAAATTACGGAAACCACGCTGGATCAGTTCAAGAATCAGATGATGGGGCGCATGGGCGGCGAATCGGGAATGGCCGACGCCGCAGCCCAGATGGAGCAGGGGCACCTGCCTTGGACGGCCGCGGCCAAGGAGCGGCTGAACACCGTTCCGGAGTTCATGCGCGGCATGATCAAGCAGATCGCGGAGGAGGTCGCCAAGGAAGGGGGGCACCTCGAGGTCAACATCGACCTGTTCGAGAAGGTCGAAGCGATGGGAGACATGCGTGAGAGCGTCTCGGCTGCCTTGCCCTGGACCGAGGACGCTCTGGCGGCACTCCACGAGAAGGTGAAGCAGTCGCCGCCGATCGCCGTCGAGTTCGTGACCGACATGTTGAAACACGATACTGAAGATCTCGCCCGGGAGAAAGGCCTCACTCAGATCACGAGCGAGGTCCTCAAAAGTTTATGGGACGGACCGCAGGAACGGGTGGCCTGGACCGACGAAGCCTGGAAGCGGCTGCAGACGTCACCGGATTTCGTCCGGAGCGGAATTCGCAAAGCCGCCGAACGGCGGGCGAGAAAATTGGGACTCAAGGAAATCGATTCGGACCATCTCACGACGTTTCGCAATCAGGCGATGATGAAGGCGGTCAAACGCATCCGCTCTTTCGGCTACAACGAATTGACCTTTGATGCATTCGACACGGCGCTGGAAAAGACCAAGCGTCTCAAGGGAAACGAACAAGCGGAATTGCGCCTGAAAGAAATTCGGAGCCATTTCGCCGATCCGGAGACCAAGAAACCGGAAGGCGGAACGCTTGGAGCCGAACTGATGGACCGCTTTCGACGGTATCTCAAGGGCGAAGGCACGCTCTAAAGGAGCGTGCCCGCTCTTGTCGGGCAGTTCCGGATCCCTTGGGGAGCCAAGGGATCCCCTTCGAGAACGGAAACCCGATCCGGTGACATGTCGAAAAGGATTCAGGTGGTTGCGGCCTGTTTGGGCCAAAACTTGTGGCGGATCTGCGGCAGCGGCTCATTGTCGAAGTTCGGGATGTCGTAGAGGCAGCGGTCGATCAATGCCACTTCGTCTTCGGTCAGATCGAGCGTCACGCGTTTTTTCCAAAACTGGTCGAGGGTAAAGTAATCTCCGGACTGAGGTTTCTCCGCCAGGAAAGCCTTCATCTTCTCGAACCCCGCCGTATCCACTCCGGCAATCCGTCCCTTGTTTCGATCGTGACACCAATGCAGGACCTCGGCGATCCCGTACATGGTGATGTCTATTTTCACGGTGTTGCTCATAGTGCTCCTCCTTAAGAAGAGCGGTAGTCTACCCCAGGTTCGGGCTCATTTTCAAAGGCTTTAAACGGTTGACCGGGTCATGGTACCGGTTCATGTGCCGTGTCCGAGATGATTGCCTTGGAAAGACCTCGGTCAGTATACTCACCCTCTTGCGTCGAACCATGCCATTGTCTTGTCACGATTCCAGGGAAGCTGATTCCAGGCCGATCACGCTTCAGGCGACACCCTGCCGTGAGCTGATACCGGCCGGCCGGCGACCTTTCTGGCCGGCGTCGCTCTTGCTCTGTGGTCTGTTCATGGTCCTTTCGACACTGGCCTGTTCGAAGCAGGATCCGTACGTGCCGCCGGACCTCCTGTATTACTTCGCCAGTTACAAAGTGGGAAAGAATCCGACGACGATTACGACCATGGACGTGAACCAGGACGGTCTCACCGATTTGGTCACGACCAACATTGCCAGCGACACGCTCTCGATTCTCATGGGGAACGGCGATGGGACGTTTCGCGATCAACTGCAGCTGCACGTATGTCAGGAACCGCGGGCACTCGCGACGAGCTTGTTCAATGCCGACGCCTATCCCGACATCGTTCTCGCTTGCTCAGGAAGCGATCAAATCGCCATTCTATTCGGTCGTGCCGACGGCAAATTCGACGAAGGTCCTCAGTACCCGGTCCATCGGACTCCCGTCGCCGTGGCGAGCGACGACTTGAACGGTGATCATGCGGCCGACTTGGTGGTCGCACTCAGAAACGATAAAATTAAAATTTTTCTGGGCACCGGCAACGGAGAGTTCAAGCACGGACCGCAATACGAGTATGGCGATACTCCCACGTCCGTCGCGTTGTCGGACTTGAACGGCGACTCCATCCCGGACGTGGTCGTGACAAACGGCGGTCCGATGTCAAATGCCGTCTCGATATGGATCGGAAACGGAGACGGAACGTTCCGCATGCCGACCGATTACAAATCGGGGAAACGGCCTCTTGGGGTCAGTTTCGCCGATTTCAACAACGATAAGATCCGCGATCTCCTGGTGATCAACGGCGAACGCGACAGTTTTTCCACGTTTCTGGGGAACGGCAACGGCACGTTTCAACCGGGCCGAGACTCGGGGGCGGACGCAGGTCCGAACTTCGGTCTCGCGCGGGATTTTAACGGAGACCAGCGAGCCGATGTGGCCATCGTGAATCTCCAGTCCAGCGACCTGTCGATTCTGTTCGGTCGGGGAGACGGGACCTTTGAATATCCTCCGAGGAACTACAAGACCAAGCCGGGTCCCTTCGCCGTCGCCCTGTTTCGGGCGACGACAAAGGAAGCCGAAGAGCCCGGGCTTGTGACGGCGGATAACGGAGCGGGGACGGTATCGATTTTCCTGCATCGAGGTCTGAAGACGACGGCGCCTCCCAAAGTCGCCGCACCATGACGGCGCGCCGTGCCGTGGGGACATCACCGTACGATCGAATCAGGCGTCTGCTTGACTCTCCGAAGACCGTCCGCTAGAGTGGCCGACAGGCGCGGGTTTGCGGTGTCGCGCCGTGACTGAGGCGCGGTGGTGAGATCGTTCACATGGTGGTTCGCGATCGGTGTGCTGCTCACGCTTTCGGTGCTTATGGTGCAGGGAGGCGTGCGGGACTTGATCGACGGAACCCCCCCGGCGGGAGGGACAAATCCCTACCTCTCGTTCGGCACGACGATTTTCGGCGGAGGCCTTCTGGCAGGATGCCTCGCCCTGGTTATGAAACGGATTGGATGATCGCCTCGTGGCACGTCAAGGTCTGCGATGCATTGCCTCAAGTGTAAAGGTTTCATGATGGTCGAGCGGCACTATACGATGGTGAATCGTCGCCTCTATGCTCGTTGTCTGAATTGCGGATTTTGGATCGATCTCGCCGACCTTCTTCGGTTCTTCCATAAAGTCATCGACAGTGGATTCCGCGGCAGCAAGGTACGGGAATCATTCACGTTGTAGTCAGGGGAGCGGTGACCGTCATGCGTGTGCGGAATTCCGGACCGATCCCTTGGCCTCGCTTCGTCGCAGCGGTACTATTCTGGGCAATCCTCGTCGCGGGGCTGGTTGGCGCCATGCCTTCGACGGCGGAAGCCAAGCGTGCCTCGGTATCGTCGAGGTCCAGCCATGTCTCGGGCATCGAGAGCCCGGCGCTTCCTTGGCGACGCGTCCCAGCCCATAGCATTCTTTTGAAGGAACTCAAGAGCGGGCGGGTTCTGTATGAGCACGAATCAGCCAAGCGGCTCTCGCCGGCAAGCCTGACGAAGATCATGTCGTCGCTGGTGATCCTCGAGCAGGGTCACTTGGACGATTTGGTGACCGTAAGCCCGACGGCCGCGCGCGCGCATAAGATTCACCTCAGGCTCAAGCCGGGCCAGGTGTTCAGGCTCGAAGATCTTCTCAAGGGCATGCTCATCATGTCGGCGAACGATGCCTGCCTGGCGGCGGTGGAACATGTCGGCGGAGACGAGTTGCAGTTCGTGGCGCTCATGAACGCCAAGGCGAGCGCGCTTGGGTTGTCGGACACGCACTTCAGCAACGCCTGCGGCTTCGACCACCCCGATCACTATTCGACCGCCGAAGACCTGGCGCGATTGAGCGTCATCGCGCTCGAACAGCCGACTTTCCGCCGGTTGGTTCGCGAAGAACGAGCGATCATCATGCCGATCAACGGCACGCATGCCCACGTGCTGCACACGACCAACAGACTGCTTGGGCGCATTCCCGGCGTTGAGGGAGTGAAGACCGGGTTTACATCCAAGGCCGGACGCTGTCTGATTGCGAAAGTGTCGCAGAACGGCAGCGACTTGCTGCTCGTCATCCTCAATTCCAATCGCCGCTGGAACACCGCGATGAGCCTGATCAACTACGGTCTTCGCACGTCCGATTCCATTCACTAATCGCTCAACATCGCCATGCAGTCAGTTCCGTGTGGGCGGCCGCGATGGTCGTGCCGCAACGGGTTATCTCGGGCTTGAAGGAGAGAATCCGAACGTAGGAAAATGCGGGTCAGCGAAGCGGAGAAAACTCGATATTCACATCTTTCCCAAGGTAGTTGATGACGAATCCTTGTTTGTCATAGGCAAGGACGGCGCCCATGACGTTCTCGTCACCGTAGTCTTCCTGTCCCAGCAACTTGCGAACATCTTCCGGGCTCTCACTATTGAGGACGTTTCTGAAGACGCCGCGTGTCTTATAGGCGAATCTATTGTTGACGAAAATAAGGTCAACCTTCCCGTCCTGGACCCGCACACCGGCCATCGGACCGGTCGGCTTTCTCTGGTCGAGAAGAAAGATAAACAAGGCTTCCTGCTCGACCTTCACCCCGGGGATCTTCTCGTTGACCAATACATCGAGGGCTTTCGCCTCGCTGTCGCCGAGTTTCACTCCAAATAGCGACACTTCGGAACTCTTGATGCTCTTGGCATCCATCACGTCGTTCTTGCTCAATTCGTAGGGTTCCGCGGATCCGGCTGAAACGGACATGCAGACGGCTACCAAGGACATACAGGTCAGCATCGCTGCTCGCACGATTGCGCTCATTCATTCCTCCTTGACGCACATACCCGTATGACTGTGGGAAACTAATGCATCAGTGCGGGGGCACATGGGCAGGCTCATTCTAACGAAGGGAAGAGGCAACTTGCAAGGAAAGGCTTGGATTCCTGACCGGTTAGCCTCTAGGAGGCGCGTTGTTTCCTGGCCCCGGCCTTGAGGACCGGAGGGTGAATACCGGGTGACAGGCGTCCTGCCGGCATCTCATCCATGATCGTACGGCAGAGCAGGCCGAATTCCCGTGCCGCGAGATTTTGATAGCGGTTGGTCTTGTAGACCAAACCAACAGAATGTTGTGGAACCGGCTCATGCAAATCAATCACACGGACGTCGGGGCCCCGCTGGCGGCAGCGTACGTAGAGTTCCGGCAGAATAGACAGGCCCGCTCCTCCTTCCACCGCTTGAAGAATTCCCTCCGGTGAGGTCATTTCCAACACGACATGCGGACTGACGTGGGCTCTCGCGCATTCGACCTCGACCATTTTTCTCAGGCAATAGTCCGTCGGCATCAAAACGAGAGGAAGCCCTCCCAGGTCCCGCATACGGAGCCGCGACTGTGTCAGGGGATAACGTTTGGGGACGATCAACACCAGCCGCTCCTCGAACAATCGCACCGTAGTGAGTTGCTCACGGGACACAGGCAGCAGGCAGAGGCCGAGATCGAGCCGGTCTCCCACCAGTCCGTCGACAATGTCCATCGACGGCTGCGAGTGCACCTGTAAGTGCACTCCGGGAAACCGCTGTTTGAACCGGGAGACGACGGGAGGGATCAGGTAGGAATTCACCGTCGCCAGGGTGCCGACGGCCAATCGTCCTCTCTGCGCCCCGTGGACTTCGCCGACGACTTGCGCGCCGCGTTCGAGCTCCCGGATGGCCCGTTCTGCATGTTCAAGAAAAACGAGGCCTGCTTGCGTCAAAGCGATCGATCGCCCGAGACGGTCAAACAACCTGGCTCCGAGTTCTTCCTCCAAGTCGCGAATCTGCACGGAGAGCGATGGCTGAGACACGTGCATCGCCTCGGCGGCTCGCGTGAAGTTCTTGGCCGTTGCGACTGCGATGAAATAGCGAAGATGGCGCAGTTCCATGATCGATCTGTTTTCTTTTGTCTATAGGTTATAGTTATGGAATCAATCACAACAATATATTTTACATATGAACGGTATCAGCCCTACCATCTCGCGTCAAGCTTGTTTCGGCGGTCCGTATAGGCAGCGGGTACGGGCCCGCCTTCACCGAGTCCAACGATCGCCGCGTATCCGAAATGAGGAGGTATGAATATGAGTGAGATGGATAAACCGTATCGCACGCTGGCTATCATGGCGGCGTTCTTCATCATGGGCTGCGTAAACCAGGAGCCGGTCCGCACGGACAAGTCGCTGTATGAAAGACTGGGGAGCAAGCCGTCGATTAGCGTGGTAATCGATCAATTCGTCGCAAATGTGGCCAGCGACTCCAGGATCAACGGCCGATTTGCAGCCACCGATATTCCCAAGCTCAAGCAACATCTGGTGGATCAAGTATGTGCGGGAACAGGCGGTCCCTGTACCTACAAGGGCCGGGACATGAAGACCACGCATGCAGGGATGAAGATCTCGGAAGCCGAATTCGGAGCGTTGGTAGAGGATCTTGTGAAAGCGCTCACGACTCTCAACGTGCCGTCCCATGAACAACAGGAACTCCTCGCCATTCTGGGGCCGATGAAAAATGATATCGTCGAGGTTCCGTAGGGTCGGCGAGGAAGACGAATCAAGAAAACGCCGGCGTCACGCGGTAATCAGCAGGAGGGTTCCGATCTCGCGCAGCCGGCCAAAGTAGGAGCGACACTCGTCATTGATCTCGATTTCGAGGGCGTCCAGTTCTGCCAGGCAGTCGCTCACGATGGCTCGCCGCTGTTCATCGAGTTCCTCTTCTCCGTCGAGCACATGGACGACGCACCCGCTGATGACCGTGTCCAAGGTCATCAGCGGACCTTCTTGGCCCGTTTCGACATGAGGCCACTCGTCATTCTTATGCGCCTGCCAAAGCTTGATAAGCATCTCTCTGTTCATGACGCACCTGTCAATTCGATGGCGGGAGGAGAGGGTGTCACCCTATCCCATAGTCCCGTCCGCCCGCATGCCGACCGGCACGGGCCTGCGGACTATGACCATTTCATGGATAGAGTCCTCGGTGTTGATGGGCTTGGGCCACCTTGTCGATCCCGCTCATGAGAGCCGCCATGCGCATCGATGTGCGTTTGATTTCCGCGAACCGCAAGGTCCGTTGGAAGGCCGCGGTCATCAAGTCGTGCAGACGTTCCTGGATGTCCGATGCCTTCCAAAAGAAACGTTGGGCATCCTGGACCCACTCGAAATAGGACACGATCACACCTCCCGAATTGGCCAAGATATCGGGGATGACGAAGATGCCCTTGTCCAGGACGATCCGGTCCGCTTCAAGCGTGGTCGGACCGTTGGCTCCTTCAGCCAGGATCTTGCAACGGAGCCGTGATGCATTCCGAACGGTAATTTGCTCGGAAAGCGCGGCCGGCACGAGCACGGTACAGTCAAGTTGCAGGAGTTCCTCGTTCGAGAGCGTATCTCCCAGCTTGGTTTCTCCCAAAGGGGTACCGGCCTCCTTGTATCGGGAAAGCAGCAGGGGGATGTCCAGCCCTTTCGGATCGTAGATGCCTCCGCCGACGTCGCTGACGGCGATAACCCGGGCACCGTATTCCCGCATGATACGGGCCGTATGCGCGCCGACATTACCGAATCCTTGAATGGCCACCGTGGCCTTCTGAATATCCAGGTTCAGATGGCGAAGGGCTTCGAGCGTCACGTAGACCACCCCACGTCCGGTTGCCTCTTCCCGTCCGAGGCTTCCGCCGATCGAAAGCGGTTTTCCCGTCACGACTCCCGGCACCGCATAACCCACCTGCTGGCTATAGGTGTCCATGATCCATGCCATCACTTGCGCGTCGGTGCCCACGTCCGGCGCCGGTACGTCCTTGTCGGGACCGATGATGGGGAGAATTTCGGCGGCATAGCGACGCGTCAGACGCTGCAATTCGCTGCGGGTCAATTGCTTGGGATTGACGGCGACTCCTCCCTTGGCTCCGCCATAGGGCAAGTCGGCCAGCGCGCATTTCCACGTCATCCACATCGCCAGCGCCGCGACTTCTCCGAGACTGACGTCGGAGTGGTAGCGGATTCCCCCTTTCGACGGCCCCCTGGACGTATCATGCTGTACTCGGTAGCCGGTAAAGACGCGGACTCTGCCGTCGTCCATACGAACGGGAATACTGACGACCAGCGACCGCTGCGGATACTTGAGGCGCTCCCGCAAATTAGGGTCCAAGCCCATGGTCTCTGCCGCCTGATCGAATTGCGCGACGGCCAGACGGAAGGTGGGGGTATCAAGTTCATGCATGATGGGCGTGCTCCTTCTCGAATTCCGCGCTCACGGACGAAACCTCTGCGTCCCAGGTCAGCTGGAAAGTATGGGCGAAGTGTTCTGCCACCTGCTGTGCGACCGGGCGGATAGGAACCGACGAACGGCATAGCGCGGCCATGGAAGTCGGTCTATACGAGTCCAGGCCGCAGGGGATGATGCGTGAAAAGGGCGTCATATCAAGATCGACGTTCAGGGCAAACCCGTGCAGCGTCACGCCACGCTCCACCCGTATTCCGATGGAGGCGAGCTTTGCCGCTCGTCCTTCCACGTCGACGAAAAGCCCGGGTGTCTTGCTGATGCGATGGGCTTCGATCCCCCAATATCTCAGGGTACAGCGCAGGGTCTCTTCCAACAGCCATACGTATTGTTTGGGGCCTGATGCGCTGTGCGAGAGCCGCATAATCGGGTAGCCGACCAGCTGCCCAGGACCGTGATAGGTCACGGATCCGCCGCGATTTGTGACTGCGACTTGAGCCCCGGTGGCCCGCAGCGCGGATTCCCCTTGCGGGAGATGGGCGGGAAGGGTACGACGCCCCAACGTGTAGACTGCATGGTGTTGCAGCAACAGCAGCGTATCGGATCTTCGCTCCGCAACGCGTTCGGCATGGAGCCGCTGCTGGATGGACCATGCATCGGCATAATCAAACGGGTCGGTCATAATGAGAAGGCTCCCATGCCGGGTATCTTCTCGACGCGACGATGTCTCGTTCACGGTGTTGTCCTGATCGTCGCCGGGGGCTTGGGAAGCTGCACCGTTGCGAGGCCGCTCTTTCCATGCAACGTCAACTGGACGGTCGGCTGATCGCCGGACCGGAGCAAGGCGTGCCAGAAGTCTCCGGTGTTGAAGATCTGGCGTTGATCGACGGCCGTGATGATGTCGTGGTCTTGAAGTCCTCCGGCGCCGGCGGGCTTGGTGCTGTCCACTTCAAGCGCCAGTACGCCGCGATCTCCGTCCAGGCCGAATGTCGCCATAATACTGGGAGTGACCGTCACAGGCACGAATCCCAGGTCCGGCCGGTAAATCGAGCCACGCACGATCATGGACTGGATGTGGGGATAAATCGCGTCCATCGAGATGGCATAGCTGATGGCCTGCGCCGAGGGCGCGATCGCGACGTTGATTCCGATCACCCGGCCGGACAGATCGACCAGCGGACCGCCGCTGTTTCCGGGATTAATCGCCGCGTCGGTTTGGATCAGGTCATACAGCGTCTCGCCGTCCGGAGTCAGTACGGATCGATCGAGAGCGCTGACGACCCCGACGGTAACGGTGGAGCCGCCCTTGAGGGGATTGCCGATTGCCACGACCGATTCGCCGATTTCCAAAGTAGGCGAAGGGCTCAAAGCGGCGGGAACCAGATCCTGCGCATTGATTTTCACGAGCGCGAGGTCGAGCAGGAAATCGCGCGCCACCACCCTTCCCGGGGTCAGCCGACCCGTTGAAAGGCCGACGACGATGCTCTTTGAGCCGGTCACGAGATGGTTGTTGGTCAGAATGTAACCGCCCTCGTCGATGATGACACCCGAGCCGGATCCGGATTGCGGTTGAGTCGGAGAGGGAGCGGGAGCCCCGCGCGTCAAGATCGTGACGACCGACGGCCTGACCTTGCTCACGACGGCCGGAACTGACAGTGTCTTCTCCGAAGCCGAGACAGGGGCCGATCCTGGATCGCCGAAGGACGGCGAGGCTGATACGACCTGTGCGGCACCAATCAGGCAGAGAAAAAGGTACGGGCGGGAAGGCTCATGGAAGAGGGTCATGACGTGCATCATCTCCGCGGCTCATTCTGGCATAATCCTTCTCCCGAGTGAAAGCACGGACACAAAAAAGGGACGGGAATGACTTCCCGTCCCCCATGACCCGTGGTCATCAAATTGAGACCCGGCGGGTTACTGGATCGATGCAAACATTTCCTTGATGGCCGGAGTCTTCAACTTCTTGAGCGCCTTGGCCTCGATCTGTCTGATCCGTTCCCTGGTGACGGAGAGATTCTGTCCCACCTGCTCCAGCGTCGATGGTTGGTCGTAGCCGATGCCGAAACGCAGCCGGATGACAGTCTGTTCTCTCGGTGTCAGCGTGTTAAGAATCCGGTCGAGTTGATTCGCCATTTCAGTCCGGTGGACATGTGCGTCGGGCGGTACCGCCTGCAAATCCGGAAGTAATTCACCCAATTCGGTGGTTCCGTCTCCGACCGGGTGTTCCAGAGCGATCGGTTCCTGAAAGGCCTGAACGGTTTCATGAAGGCGCTCCGGTCTCATTCTGAGCGCTTGCGCGATCTCTTCCAGTTTGGCCGGACGGCCCAGTTGCTGGCCGAGACGTCTCGTGACCCGCATGATGCGGTGCGACGCTTCAGTCTGATGCACCGGGATCCGGATCGTACGAGACTGATCGGCCAGTGCGCGCGTGATGCCTTGCCGGATCCACCACGTGGCATAGGTGCTGAACTTGAAGCCTTTTCGATATTGATACCGCTCGGCTGCCTTCATCAGGCCGATGTTGCCTTCCTGGACAAGGTCGAGCAAGGTCAACCCTCTACGCGTGTAGTGTTTGGCCACATCCACGACCAGACGAAGGTTGCATCGCACCAATTCATCCTTGGCCGTTTCCAATACGCTTCTGGCTTCGCGGACCGTCCCGAGCGACTGCTTGAGCTGCCGCACGATTCCGGCCGGAAGTTTCGTTTGTCCCGAAGAATTCTTGATCAATGCCGCCAAGCAAAGTTCCACTTTGTCCAATGCCGTGGCCGACAGACCGCTCAACCGACGCACCATCTGCAACGTCCGGCACGCCTCCATCACCGTCTCGGAACGTCGTGCCCGAGACAGGACTTTGATGATCGAACGGAGTGTGGTTCGAATGGACGCGGTCCCTTGGTCGATGCGTTTGGCCAACGCGGTTTCCTCTTCCCTCGTCAGCAGTCCCCGCTCGCCGAAGGACTGAAAGTACAGTGATTCCAGCATAAAGGGACCATCGGTCACCGCCTGCCGTCTGGCCGGTGGCGCGGTGTCGCGAGATGCCCGTTCGCCGGCGGAGTCACGACCGATCATATCGAGGAGATCACTGGCTTCCGGATTGTCTGCATCGGTATCCTTCTCGACCAATGTATTCTTTTCGGCTTCTTCGACGGGGAACAATTTATCCTTCATATTGCCCTCCCTGCTCCTAACCTCTGCTCGCATCCGATTCATTCACCGCGATTAATTAGCCATTTAAATTAGAGCCCAGTTCCTGCAAAACGATTCACAATGTACCGCTCGTCTCAGGATATCTACGGAGCAAATCCTATGCTGGATTGATCATGAGAAATTCATCGGGCGATCATGCTGAAAAAGTGGGTATATTAGAGTCGCTTAATGAAAAAATGCAGACGGCCTGAGGCGGTCCTGTAGGAGTTCACCGGGTGTCAACGACACGTTGGTTGCGCATTCGCCACAGTGATCGGCAGCGGAACGACTGAAGTGACAGAGACGAGCGAGCCGAGTTTGGCGAGTCGGATTTGAATCGATACTGGATAATTGGATAAACGGTGCTGGCGCAGCTTTTCGTCATGCTGCTAGAATGGCGGCCCCATGATCACTTTGCGTCACGGAGAACGAATTCATCTCGTAGATAAAAAAGGGCGGCACTATGCCCTGACACTGAAGGCCGGAGAGACGTATCAGTTCAGCGGGCAGACCATTCCCCACGATGAATTGATCGGCAAGGCGGACGGGACATTGGTCACGCTTTCCGGCGGTAAGGCGATGTTGGCCCTTCGTCCCACTTTCGGCGAATACGTGTTGAAGATGCCTCGCGGTGCCCAGGTCCTCTACCCGAAAGACCTCGCGCTCATTACCATGTGGGCGGACATTTATCCGGGAGCCAGAGTGTTCGAGGCGGGAACAGGCTCCGGTGCCCTGACCATGGCGCTCTTGCGCGCCGTGGGCCACCGGGGGCTCGTCGTGACGTACGAAGCGCGGGAAGATTTTGCTCGGACCGCCATGATGAATATTGAACGATACATGGGTGTGGTGCCGAATCTCGTTCCGCTCCGTCGAAATGCCTATGAAGGAATTGATCTACCGGAAGACCGGTTGCCCTTCGACCGCGTCGTGCTCGATTTGCCGGAGCCCTGGCAAGTGGTGGGCCATGCGGCGGGTGTGCTCCGTTCCGGGGGAATTTTCCTCAGCTTCGTTCCGACCGTACCTCAGGTTCAGCAGACCGTCGAGGCATTGGAGCGGGCTGCGGTATTCGGGATGCCAGAGACCTTCGAGACGCTGCTGAGAACGTGGTCCATTCAAGGCCGCAGTGTACGGCCCGATCATCGCATGGTTGCCCACTCCGGCTTTCTCACGGTGGCTAGAAAAGTCGATCCGGGCTTCTGGGGAGGGCCTGCGGTCCCACGTCACGACGGCGTCGACGAAGAGGAACATACCGATCACGAGGAAGCCCCATGAGCCGAATGCTGGGCAAAGTCGCAGTCATTACGGGAGGCAACGCCGGTATTGGAGAAGCGGTGGCAAAACGGGCGGCTGCCGAAGGCGGCCTCGTCGTGATAACAGGCCGACGTCAGGCCGAGTTGGATCGGGTCGTTCTCGACATTGAGGCGAAAGGTGGTCATGCCCTGGCCGTCGCGGGATCCGTGACCGACGAGGCGCATGCCACAGACACGGTCGCCAAAACGCTGAAGACCTTCGGCCGGATCGACGGGCTCGTCAACAACGCGGGTGTCGGTGATTTCGGGAAGCGCATTCATGAGATGGATGATGCGACGTGGGCGAATGTCATTGACGTGAATGTCACCGGCGTCCTGCGCATGACAAGGGCGGTCGTCCCGCAGATGTTGAAGCAGAGACGCGGATCAATCGTGAACATCTCTTCTATCGCCAGCGTGGTGGGGATTCCGGCGTTGCCGGCTTATGCCGCCTCCAAAGGCGCCGTTGATGCATTGACTCGCGCCATCGCCATCGACTACGCACAGGATGGCATTCGATGCAACGTCGTCAACCCAGGCCTGATCGATACACCGATGGCAGCGCCGCTCATGGCCAATCCTGAACAGCTCGTTCCGATTCTTACACACTATCTGCTCAAGCGGCCTGGAAAGCCCGAAGAAGTCGCATCGATGGTCCTCTATCTCCTCTCCGATGAAGCTGGCTGGGTAACCGGCGGAACCTACATGATTGATGGCGGGATGACCGCCTGGTAAGAGACAACCATAGGAACAGGAAGGCGCGGGCGAATATTGTGAGCATCGATGTCCATACCCAATTCTGCGGTGTGATCGGCAATCCGGTCGAGCACTCGTTGTCTCCCGCTATCCATAACGAGGCCTTCCAGCGGCTTGGGCTGAATTTTGTTTATCTCGCTTGGCGGGTCGAATCGATCGGAGATGCGGTCCGAGGCCTTCGTGCGCTGGGGAATTTTCGTGGAGCGAGTGTGACGATTCCGCACAAGGTGGGAGTCATACCGTTTCTAGACAGTGTCGAGCCGGTCGCAGGCCAGATCGGCGCGGTGAATACCATCGTGTCGGACAAGGGAGCGCTTGCCGGCTATAACACGGATGCCACAGGAGCCTTGCGTGCCCTTCGAGAGGGTGGGACTCCTCTAAAGGATGAATCTGTGGTCGTGCTGGGATCAGGCGGTGCGGCGCGCGCGATCGCCTTCGCACTTGCCGGACAGGCCGGAGTCAGCCGGATTCATCTCTTGGGAATCGACGAGCAAGAACGGGTCGCATTGGCGCGGGAGTTGCGGGAGAAGACGGCCGTGGAGACATCGGACGCGGTTCTGGAGGACACCGTTCTGCGGCGGATCCTGCCAGACGTACGCGTGCTCATTCATTGTACCCCGGTAGGGATGACCCCGAAGACCGGATCAAGCTGTGTACCGACCGCGCTGTTGCATCGCGACCTTACCGTTATGGACATTGTCTACAACCCGCGAAACACTCAGCTGCTCATGGATGCAGCGGCTTCCGGCTGCCGCACCATCGCCGGGCTGGAAATGTTTTTACATCAGGCTGCCGCGCAGTTCGAGCTGTGGACCGGTCGCCCCGCGCCGATCGACGTCATGCGGGGGGTACTGGAAGCGCACTTTTCATGAACATCGTGCTCATTGGATATCGAGGGGTCGGCAAGAGTTCCGTGGGGAAGATTCTGGCCGCGCAGTTGAATCGCGAATTGATATCTACGGACGCGGAAGTCGCACGACGCGCGGGACAAACGATACCCCAGATCGTCGAGCGGCATGGATGGGAATATTTTCGCGACCGGGAATCCGACGTCTGCCGAGACCTCTCCGGCCGGGATAACCTGATCATCGATACCGGTGGCGGGGCCATTTTGCGACAGCACAACGTGGACGTCCTGAAAAAAAACGGGAAACTCTTTTGGCTCACGGCGTCGGTCGAATCAATTGCGGCTCGGATCGGCGGCGACACGCAGCGGCCTTCGTTGACCGGGACCAAGTCCTTTCTCGAAGAAATCGAGGAAGTGCTCAGGGAGCGTACACCAAAGTATCGCGCGGCAGCCGATCACATCGTTGCAACGGATGGTCAAGCGGTTGAGCGCGTGGTGGAGCACATTATCGCGGACGTCTAGCCCGAGCATCCGGCGCCACCCTTCTTGACAACTTCTCCGTCGAGGTGCTTCAAATACCTATGTGCGCCCGTAGCTCAGTTGGATAGAGCGTCGGGCTTCGAACCCGCAGGTCGCAGGTTCAATTCCTGCCGGGCGCACCATTTCAGATCACGCACTTGGAGCTACATCGAGCTTACCTTCCTCCTCCGCCTCCTGAACTACCCGGGGCACCCGACGAAGACCCCGAGGAGCCACCCATGCTGCCCCCGCCGGTACCTGGGGCTGTGGTCGATCCCTGGCCGGGGGCTTTGGAGCCTCCGCTATGTGGGGGAGTTGGAGCAGGACTACCGGTCGAAGGAGGAGGCATTTGAGGAGACGCCGGTTTATTCGGATCGGGCAAGCCGGGTTGTTGGGATCGGTCTGATTGTATTCCGCCCTGGTCTGCGGCTTCTGTCGGCCCTGGCATTACAACAAACAGACCCAGCGCTGCGATCGTGATGGTGACTCGTGTGTTCGGTTTTTTCGTCATGCCGCGTTTCTCCCTTCGCTCACTCTACAGCCTTCACGAGCTGCCGAATCGTCGTTGCAGTACCCGCCGTGTTGAACGGTTGATCGATCCAGTTTGCGCCTCGCGACGAATTAGGAGGGCTGTTCTTTTTCATGTCCGCGACATCCTGCGTGCGGGCAATGGCATAAACCAGTTGGCGACTCCTTACGGCATTCGTCGCTGCAGAATTCCCTTCCTTCTGGGATGAGGCAGGTGCATAACGGCACAGCACACTTCTTCATGCTTCACCTCCTCTGAGAATCCGCACTAAAACAGGCGCAGGTTCATGTTGACATGGGCGTGACAGAGGCAACACTAGGGAAAGGCCTTGAGAGACTGATCTCATGAACTGGTCACGATACTTGCTTGTAGGTTTGCTGGCGTCGCATGGCGGTATGACGGAGGGTGTCTGGTATTTGCCGAGGGGCAACCGCTGTCCGCTGTTTCTCGAGTCGAGGTGGTGTTGG
>DAOLIU010000002.1:44977-59276 GCA_035328385.1 Nitrospira sp.
GTATTTGCCGAGGGGCAACCGCTGTCCGCTGTTTCTCGAGTCGAGGTGGTGTTGGCCAACCAGTACAAGAACCAAGTGGCGGAATTAACGGAGGAGTTCGCTCAAGCCGGGATGAAGAATGTCCATTTCCAATTCGCCAAATGGGGACAACCTCCTTAAAACATAGGATTGGGCAGGGAGGTGCCGGCAGACAAAGCGCGAGAAGTCATTCGATTGGCGTTGAAGTATAATCTCGGCGTGGAAATTCTATTGCCGGAACGGCTCTTTCCTCCTCGCTTCGTGACGATTGCATCTTCCAACTTCGATGATACAGTAGAACATCCGATTGACCGGAACAGCCTTGCTAAGCTCCAGGACCCAAGTCTGACAACGGAAGAGTTTCACCGCATCTATCATCAAACTCACGTGGCCACCAAAAGAGATCCAGCGACGATACTGAGTGGGGCATGTGGAAACATCTGGCGTGTTTGATCTGAACAGCCCTTTCCTTCGATTTCACAAAGCATCTTAGATATTTTCCTCGCTACAAATTGATCGCGTTCTTTCGTATAGCGACGGCATCCCCTCTTTAGATCCACCTTGGAACCGTATTCTTTCAGGAAAGCTGCATTTCCCAGCTGTCTGTAATGAATACAAGGAAAAACTTGCAGGATTGCGCAGATGTACTATGCCTGGGGAATCCCCCGCAAAAGCTGCATAGATTTCCTCGGTTCGCGGATGTATTTTATACTTTAAAGCCGCAAGACGCAGGAGGTCGAAGCGTGGTAATCTATAAGCAGATACAGAGAACTATTGGACACCATCGGCAGGCTTGGACAAGACATTGTCCTTGTTGTGGCAGATGGTTGAGAAAGCAAGATCCATCAGCTCCATGGATCTGTGTTTGCGGTTGGCACAGTTGATTTGCGTATTGTTCCAATAGATGAAGGAGGCATCATGCAACATTATTTCCTCCAAGATGTCCGTGCAGGGTTCTTTCTTATGGTTGGTTTTGCGATGCTTGCGCTAATCTGTGCAGTGGCGGCATTAAGTACGGTTATGCGTCCAGTTCGTTGGGCTGATCGGCGTGGAACTCACTATTAATTAATAATAAACTGCGATTTCCTAGTCCTCGTCGCTCTCCGCCAGTCCCTGCTTAAATTACCTCCCGCAGAGTGGAACCCTCTCCCAGAACTCACAAGTTATTGATCATAATCGTATTTTTCGATGACCCTCATCCGCCGGCCCTCTCCTAACGCCGGTGCTATAGTTGTTCTACGAGCGGTAATTTACAACACGAGGGATGAGGGATCTATGAATTGCAGAATGGGGACAATTGGCCGCCTTGCCGCCGCGTGCGCCTTACTGATGGTCAGTTCGGGCTGCGGAGTAAAGTGGCTGCAATCGGATGGGGCAGAACAAACAGAATCCCGGAATAGTCGGGCAGGGGGGGCGAATGGTGCGACCGATGGCTCAGGGCAATGGCAAGGCCCCGGTGTCAATCCAAACTTCCCCGACGTTGCACGGGAAGGTATGGGGGGTGAATTGAGTGGATTCTCCCGTAATCCAACCGAAGAACGGCTTGCTCCTGGATATGCCACGTCTCCTAGATCGTACGCCGGGATGAATATCATGCAACATGCAGAATTGACGAAAGAAGAGAAGGCTGCGATCGATGCCGGACTGCAGGATGTTTTTTTTGGCTACGATCAATGGACCCTTTCGGAAAATGGTATGGCCTCGCTGAACCATGATGCAGACTGGCTGAAACAGCATCCCGGTACGGTGATGAAGGTGGAGGGGCACTGCGACGAAAGAGGAACAACTGACTATAACGTGGTGCTTGGCGACAAGCGGGCCAAGAGTGCCCGCACCTATCTGATTGAGTTGGGGGTGAATCCCAAACAAGTTGCGATTGTCTCCTATGGCAAAGAGCGTCCGTTTTGCCTGGATCACACGGAACCTTGCTATCAGCAGAATCGTCGAGGGCACGTGCTGCTGAAGCTCAAGAAGTAGTCTCTCAATAGTCAGGCCATTCCAGTGAGCCTCGACGCGAAGTCCGGTGAAGGCGTCAAGGCTCGCTCTTTTTGTGAGTCGCCGTAGAACTTCGAGCCAAGGAGCGTCATGACCTTAAGAACGCAATCGGTCAAAAACATTCTGGCTATCGACAAGCGAACACACCCTCGTTTCACTGCGCAGTTCCGAAGTACCTTTTCCGGTGGGCAACGCGAAGGACAGGGAAAGACATTGGATCTCTCCGACGGAGGGTGCCGGATCGAAAGTGAACAGGTGGTCGTCATCGGTGCGACGTTCGAATGCAGAATCCATGTGCCGGGTTTGAATTGGCCGCTTCGTATTGATGAAGCACAGGTTCGGTGGGTAAAAGGAAAGGTATTTGGCGTTCAGTTCACTTCCATCCAGCCTGCGGAGCGGGTAAAACTGAAACAAGTCATCGTTCATCTGACCCTTCACTAGTCTTGATTGCCCTCTTAGTGCGCGACGAGTGATCACTTGCTATAAGGCCCCGCCCGAGTCAGCGCGCTCGAGTTCATGCCGAGTTCCGTGATATACCTGATTCACGGACGTCGCACCTGCATTCAGCGGGGAGAACATATGGAACACGACATCGCCACTTTGGCCGGCGGATGTTTCTGGTGTCTCGAGGCCGTATATGATCAGCTGCAAGGAGTGCATTCCGTCGAGTCCGGATATATCGGAGGAAAGGCGGAGAACCCCACATATGAGGCTGTCTGCGGAGGCCAAACGGGACATGCCGAAGCCGTGAGGGTAACATTCGACCCACGTGTGGTCGACTATCAGACATTGCTGCAGGTATTTTTCGTCATCCATGACCCGACAACATTGAATCGCCAGGGGCATGACGTTGGAACTCAATATCGGTCCGCGATCTTCTATCATACCTCCGAGCAGAAACGGATTGCGGAAGAAACGATTGCCTCGCTGACGCAACAACGAATTTATGCGAATCCAATCGTGACAGAAGTCGTCCCCTCTGGACGATGGTATGAAGCCGAGCCGTATCATCAGGAATACTTCGCCCGCAATCCCTTGCAGGGATATTGCACGGCAGTGATCGGACCGAAGGTGGCAAAGTTTCGGAAGCAGTTTTTCGCCAGATTGAAATCCTAGTATCAGCCCGGTCGCTCTCGTCACCGCTATTTGAACCAATCGATAATGTGCATCACGGCTCTCCCCAGCAGGGCGGGTTTCTGGGTGATTTGCTGCATTGTCAGCAGTATCTCAGCTTGTGGTGGGCAAAACGGCCATTCGATCACGGTCTTACCTTGGACCTTCGCGAGGATGAGCCCGTCGGCTCGCTCAACCGGTCGCGTGAGCACCATCAAAGGATCATCGGGGTCAAGAAGGCAGGAGCCATCGAATCTGGCGCGGTCATAAAGAAGTGGATTAGCGAGAGGAACCGTAATAGAGCCTTCCGAGAAGATCGTGTCTCCTTCTCGAATGGGGCCGGGTGGTGCGATGGAGTAGATGATCAGCGGGGTCGCGATCATCAATAGCACAACGAGACCCATGGCCCACAGCGGAGGACCAGGATCCTGCCGGTCATCTGGAGAAGAAGACATGGAGGTTGAGACTCAGGCGGGAGCCCCGTGTTCTTCGTCGAGCCAGGCATCCTGGTTACCACTACCGTCTGCGCTCAAGTCTAGAGAGGAGAAGTCAAATAGCCGTCTGTCCAGCAGCAGCGACGGAGCGACATTCGACAAGGCTGCGAACATGCTGTCCGTACATCCCGGGATGCGCTGTTCCCAGTTATACAGGAACTCTTTGACCTCCTTGCGTTTGAGATTCGGTTGGGAGCCGCAGAGATCGCAAGGAATGATGGGAAAGCCTCGTAGCTGGGCATAGCGAGCCAGGTCGGCTTCCCGCACCGCTGCCAAAGGTCGAATGATCACGTGTCTCTTGTCCTTGGACAGCAACTTTGGTGGCATGGTCTTCAGTTTCCCTGTAAACAAGAGATTGAGCAGCAGGGTTTCAAGAATGTCGTCCCGATGATGACCGAGGGCAATCTTGGTGGCTCCCAGCTCTCCGGCAATGCGATAGAGATGACCTCGCCGGAGTCGCGAGCAGAGCGAACAGGTCGTTTGTCCGTCCGGGATCAAGCGCTTGACGATCGAATAGGTGTCGCGTGCTTCAATATGAAAGGGTATTCCCAGGGCCGTGAGATACTCTGGCAATATCTGGGCGGGAAATCCGGGCTGCTTCTGATCCAAGTTGACGGCAATCAGGTCGAATCGAATCGGTGCCTTCTTTTGCAACACGAGCAGCAAGTCCAGCAGGCCATAACTGTCCTTCCCGCCGGACAAACACACCATGATCCGGTCGCCTGCTTCGATCAAGCCATAGTCGACAATAGTTTGACCGACTTGACGCAGCAAATGAATCTGAAGTCGCTCAGTGGCTTCGTCGAATTTAGCTGTGCGGATGGCACGATTGGACGAGCGCGGCATGGTCCGTATTGTACAAGTTCAATTGTTTATCTGTCGATCTGCCCATCCGTGACTCCTGCCCTTGAAGCCTCAGCGCATCGATTCATTTCCTGCGCCTGATCGCAGAGAGATCTTTCATGGAGGCGGAGACGGAGTGGGCCGGATCGAGCCGAGCGCGTCCGCATTGCCGTACAGTCCGTTCTTGGACGCCGATGACAAGTTTTTACCAGTGAACAGGAACCGCTGACCTGAGAAAGTTGCGATGGTCGCTGGTCCGGCCTGCTATAGTGTATTTGTCACGTGCGCGATCCGTGGGGCTCCGGATGGCAAAGATCGAAACCAGAGAAAGTCTCCATCAACATTCCGGTCGAATCGAACCTTTGTGGGCGACATGGGGAGACGAACAGCTCCTCGATCTGCCGATTCGGCGGCTCGGCGTCAATCTTCATAGTCCATTCTTGACCACACAGATTGAACGTTTGCATCAGGAACTCGAAGCCAAGCGGCTTCGGTTTCGACCGCATTTTTGGCTGTCGAACGAATGGTTTACTCCGGACGGAGTACCAGGGATCGCCATTCCCTTCTATCTCGCCCATCCACGGCTGATCAAGCTTGAGCTGAATCAGATGCTGGAGGTCGAAGGCGGCACACCTGAATGGTGCATGAGGATTCTTCGTCACGAAGCAGGACATGCGATCGAAAATGCCTACCGTATCAGAAGGCTTCATAGTCGCCAGCGGATTTTCGGACGGTCTTCGGAGCCGTATCCGAAATACTACAGTCCTCGTCCCTACAGTCGGAGTTACGTACGCCACCTGGACTTGTGGTACGCACAAAGCCACCCGGATGAAGACTTCGCCGAGACGTTCGCCGTCTGGTTGACGCCGGATTCCATGTGGGCCGACCGGTACAAAGGGTGGCCTGTGCTGCGCAAGCTTCAATATATGGACGGTCTCATGCGGGACCTCGCGGATGTCGAACCCAAAGTCACGACGACGGAGACGGTCGATTCGGTGCATTCCCTCAAACGAACACTGCGAGAGCACTATGACCGCAAGCGAGCCCATTACGGTATCGAACGGCCGTCGTTCTATGATCCGGACCTGAAGCGATTATTTTCCGAGGTGTCCCAGCATGGCGACCGGATGAGCGCAGCCGCATTCCTGAAGCGCTTTCGCCGGGAGGTCCGCCGTAAAGTCGCCGGATGGACCGGCGAGTATCAATACACGATCGATCAAGTCCTTGAGGATATGATCCTCCGCTGCCAGGAGTTGCGGTTGAAGGTTCCAGCCCCTGAAGAGCAGGTCAAGCTGGATTTTACGATTTTGCTCACCATGCACACGATGAACTACCTGCGAAGCGGACGCCATAAGGTGGCTGTATGAGGCGCCTCAGGATACTGGTATTGATGCATGAAGACTTGGTCCCTCCGGATCATCTGACCGGACAGGATTTGAAAGACGTGCAATGGAAGACCGAATACGATGTCGTCAGCACGCTCAGAAAGCTCGGCCACGACGTCAAACCATTGGGCGTGAAGAGCGATCTGGGCGTCATTCGGGCCGCGGTCGAGGAATGGAAGCCGCACATCGCCTTCAACCTCCTGGAGGAATTCGACGGTGTGGCGGTCTACGATCAGAACGTCGTGTCGTATCTTGAGCTGCTCCGCGTTCCCTATACCGGATGCAACCCTCGCGGATTGATGCTCGCGCGAGACAAAGTCCTGTCGAAGAAACTATTTTCCTTTCATCGTATTCCATTTCCCGATTTCATGGTCGTGCCGCTGGGGAGAAGCGTCAAGCGGCCAAACTGGCTGTCGTTCCCGCTCATCGTGAAATCGGTGACAGAGGAAGCCTCGCTCGGCATTTCTCAAGCTTCCATTGTAGAGGACGATGAGAAACTCAAGGAACGAGTAACCTTTATTCACCACAGTCTGGATACCGCGGCGCTGATCGAGCGCTACATCGAAGGACGGGAGTTATACGTCGGTGTCATGGGTAACGGACACCTTCACGTCTTTCCGGTATGGGAATTGAGAATGGACAGGCTTCCCGAAGAGGCGCGTCGCATCGCAACGGAGCGTGTCAAATGGAGCCGCAAGTATCAGGAGAAGTACGGGATCACGTCCAGGGAGGCCAGAAACTTGCCGGGCGGGAAAGCCGCAGAAATCCAACACCTCGCGAAGCGTGTCTATCGTGCGTTAGGGCTCAGCGGTTATGCGCGTATCGATATGCGCATGGACGAAGCCGGGAGGTTGTACGTGCTGGAGGCCAATCCGAACCCCCAAATTGCACAAGACGAAGACTTTGCCGATTCAGCTGGCAAGGCTGACTATCAGTACAAAGAGCTCCTGCAAGAATTGCTCAGTGTGGGGCTTCGCTGGCGGCCCACCAAGGCGGCCTAGACTTTCTCCCTTCGTATCGTGCCCCAGGGTCCTCTCCTTCATAGGATGGGTTCCCATCTATGAGCCGTTTCAGTCGGATCGCCGGCTCCGATATTGGAAGAGGCTGAAAGATCCGGGCCGCAGCATGCCGATGGTCGGTGTCACGCGCTTCCGGCACCACGCAGCGAATGAGGTTTTTTATCGGCCGTGAAGCACGTGCCAATGAAGTCCCTCATAAGGTGGCGAATCAGACACCTGTCAGGGACCGAAATTGAATCCGAACAGCAAGGTCACGCTCGTGGTGTCGTGTTCCGGCAATGACGGGGAGAGGTTGATGTCATGCAAATTGACGATCAGACTTGAGGTCAACGCGATCTTTCTGGCGAGTTGATATTCCATCGAGAGGCCGATGGGGAGGTACCAACTCGTATCGTTGCGATCGATGCTGCCGAGTCCCGTCCCCTTGTCCAGGTCCGCATGGATCAGGCCGAATCCGACAAATGGAACCAGGTTGATGCCGCTGTCCAAATGAAAGTGGTATCGCGCCGCCCCCGCCAGCGCAATCTGAAAAAGGTCGCCCGTTGGCGTTAACAACATCATCGGCCCCACGGAAAAATCCCGATCGACGTAATAGTCCAAGTTAAAGCCGAGCGTAAAGACAGTATTGTTCACGGTCCCGGCGGTGAATCCGAGACCGCTGCCGAACCCCCAACGGTCGTCGGCAAGAGCCGGCTGACCGGTGACCATCGAACCGGTAAGGATCGCAGCGACAGCCAACGTTCGAAGGGAAAATGATGAAAGGAATCGGTGCATGCCGCGCGGCATGCTAACACAGGGGGCACCGACCAACAAGCGCTTGAGCGAAAAAACAAGCTGAGTTATTCTCGCGCGTCAACATCGATGGCCGTGTGATGCCGGTGCACAGGAGCATAGCCCATGACGCCCAACGAAGCGGCCGCCGCATTGATCGGTGCGTTGCCCAAAGCCGTATCTCCCTCGAACCTGGAAGAATATGGAATCGACGCGACGATGGAACGAGCGCAACAGATTTCCTGTGAGTTGCTGTGCCTGAACCTCTTCTGGATCTCCGCCGCCGTCGAAGCGCACATCCCCAAAAAATACCAGCAGCTTGTACGGGAGCTCGTTCTCCAGGCGGTGGGGTCCTGGTGGACAACGACTCCTCCCTTGGGCCCCATCACGTGGGAGTCATTCCTTGCCGAATGGGAAGATCGGGCTCGACGTTATGATCAGGTCCTGCAACAGTCGGGGAACACCCTGGCCATTCACACAGAAGCTACGGCGTATTTGGAGGAGCAGCGGATCGTGAGCGAGGACGAACGCGGCAAGCTCCTTACGTTTTTCGTGGACTCAGTGCCGGTCGACCTCTACGGCCAAGTGCTGCAAGACATCTGAGAGCCTCGAAGAAACTACAAGTACCGGTGGCTCAGGACCTTCCCGTCGCCGTCCAGCTCGTAGAGCAAAGGCGCTCCAGTCGGAATGTTGAGTTCCAGCACCTGTTCGCGCGACAGTTGTTCCAGTTCCATGACCAGGGCGCGCAGGCTGTTCCCGTGGGCGGCGATGAGGATCGTCTCTCCCTTTAGAACGTGTGGCTTGATCATCTTTTCATAATACGGCAACACTCGCTCGGCGGTATCTTTTAAGCTTTCTCCGCCTGGCGGAGGGACATCATAGCTCCGACGCCAGATTTTCACCTGCTCGTCACCGTACTTCTTCGCGGTTTCGGCCTTGTTCAACCCCTGGAGGTCACCGTACATTCGCTCATTGAGGGCTTTGTCCTTTTGAATCGGAATATGCGTCTGTCCGATGGCTTCGAGCGCGAGCCGCAATGTTTCGTTGGCTCGCACCAGCACCGAAGTGAACGCGCGGTCGAAGGTGAAGCCCCGGAGCTTGTCGCCGGCGTTTTTGGCTTCTTGAATTCCGCGTTCAGATAATGGGACGTCGACCCATCCCGTAAAGCGGTTTTCGAGATTCCATTGCGATTCTCCGTGCCGCAGCAATACCAAACGCGCCATAGCCATGCTCCTCGGATCAAGTGCGTTGCTGAAATCAGACAAGGATACTGGATCGTGACTTCAAGTCAAGCATTGCTTTCGCGAAGGCACGGCAGTACCATGCCGCTCGTTTGCCTCAAGAAGAGTCAGTGTCCGGCATGAATTCCACCCATTCCCCTGACGGCAATCCCGATGCCCTCGAGACCTGGTGGGTCGCGATGGCCGAGCGCCTGTGCGTGGCAGACCGTGCTCAGGCATTCCTCAGCGGCATCAAGGCCGGCAACTTGCTGCAGCGGATCGAACACGTCGGCGGCAAGGTCGCGTACATCCTCTTTGTCATGGTGCGCTATTGGGTCCCCACGGTACTGCCACCTCCCGGACGCGAGCGCCTCACCAAGAACGACCCGGACTACTGGCTGGAATCAGAGCAGATTCTGAAAACCGCGGCGGCACGACTTCGAGAGCTCAAACCGATCATCGAGCTTCTGACGACGCCCGGCCATCAGATCGATCCTGCCGCGGCGAGCCAGGCCAACCCGTCGCCCGTTATGGAGTTGGAACTCGCCAACGTCGTCGAAGGTTTGGCCGAGGCTGCCGGAACCTACGGAGGACCTGATTACACATCGATCGTCAAGGCGTTTGATCCTGTGCCTCTCCGGCAGACTCAGCCGTTCAAGCACAACAAGAAACACAGCGCGGAGTTATGGGTTGTCTTTCTGCTCCGGGAGCATTTCCGAAGCCTGGGATTGGGGAAGGACCGCTACTGGCCTCTGATTGCGCCTCTGTGCACTGCCGCCGGCATCTTGAATCCCAATGGGCAGGCGTACGGTCCGGACGAACTCAAGTCGTGGTGGCAGAAAAATTGGCCCCGGACTTATACGCAATTGGAGCAAAAACAGGAAGCGGCCGATTCGGGCGGCGCGGCTTACGAACAGGATTTCGCCTGGTTTCAGGGATGGATGAGCTGGCAGCAGCGACGATGATGAGGCGCCGGTCCTCAGGTTTCAATCAGCGCCGCCGGTTTGGCCGGTTTTGCGGGGTGACGGTCTTTGTCCAAGAGTTCTTCCTGGGCCATCTTGAACATGACCAGTAGAAAGAGCACGTAGAAAGCCACACCGACCCAGATGACGTAGGGTTGGACGCCTCCCGTCTCCCGGATCGCCTGGTCGCGCTTCGCCGCATCCTCTCCGCTCTTGCGCTTGATTTCGCCGATCTGCTCGCGGCAATGCCAGTAATAGACATAATTGCCCGTCGCGCCGGCCATGATGCTCCAGACGATGCCGACCGTGACGTCGCCGGTCAGGTACGTGGAGACCATCGGGCCGATCGCATAGACCACCGCGTAGAGATACATTTTCCTATACAGAAACCAGAGAAAGGAAATGAATAAGAAGGCAGGCCAATTCCACGTCAGGGCGAATTGAGGAGTCTGCGCCGACCCGAATTTCTTGAATTGCTCCAGATACCGGTCTGAATGGGGTCCGATGAAGGCTTTCCACAGGTCTACGTCGGTGAGAATTGTGCCGCCATCAGTCGATGACAATATCGGTTGGGTTTCGACGACCGAAGAGAGATTCGCTCCGCACTGATAGCAGTATTTGGAATCGTCCCGGTTCTGCTGCATGCACTGACGACAGGGTTGCATGGTCCTGAGCCTATCACATCGGAAGACCCTGCTGGGAGAGAGGCTTCACGGTTGCTTTCAAGGGCGTCCTATGCTAGCGTCCCTTTTCTTTACAAGGGGATACGACTGCCATGCCCACGGAAGAACTTAAGAATACCTCTGATCAGATCTTGATGGGAACGTACACCCGTCAGCCGATTTCGATCGTGAGGGGCCGAGGGATCAAAGTCTACGACCTCGAAGGACGGGAATACACCGACTTCGTCGCCGGCGTGGCCGTCAATGTATTGGGACACGGCCATCCGGACCTGGTCGCCGCCGTACAGCGGCAGGCGGCTCAACTCATCCACGCGTCCAACCTGTATTACACCGAGCCGCAGGTCAAATTGGCTCAGATGCTCGTCGATCACTCCTTTGCCGAGAAAGTCTTCTTCTGTAACAGCGGTGCCGAGGCCAACGAGGCGGCGATCAAGCTGGCTCGGCGTTATTCCCACGGCAAGTACGGACCGGGTCGGTATGAGATCGTGACTATGAAGAACTCCTTCCACGGCCGCACGATGGCGACCCTCACGGCCACGGGGCAGGACAAAGTACAGACGGGATACGAGCCGCTTCTTCCCGGCTTCTCCTATGTCGAGTTCAATCATTTTGCGAAACTGGAACAAGCCATAGGCGACAAGACTGCCGCAGTCATGATTGAGCCGATTCAGGGCGAAGGGGGCGTGCACGTCGCCGATCGTGAATACCTCAAGGCGGTACGCGAGCTCTGTTCGCGCCGGGACGTGCTCTTGATTTTTGACGAGGTGCAAACCGGCATGGGGCGCACCGGGACCCTCTTCGCGTACGAGCAGTTCGGAGTCGAGCCGGACATCATGACCTTGGCCAAAGGGCTCGGTGGGGGCCTGCCGATCGGCGCGTGCCTCGCCAAGGATTCGGTGGCGCAAGCATTGCCCTCCGGTTCGCACGGGTCCACTTTCGGCGGCAATCCGCTGGCTTGTGCGGCAGCGCTGGCGGTGTTCCGCGTGTTGCTCGAAGGCCGAGTGCTCGACCAAGCCAGACAGATGGGCGACTATTTGACGAAGGGGCTTCTCGAATGCAAGGACCGCCATCATGCCGTGCGCGCGGTGCGGGGGTTGGGCCTCCTGCAAGGAATGGAAGTGGAAATCGACGCCAAGAGCGTTGTCAGCGAATGCTTGAGGCGGGGAATGCTCATCAATGCGACCAGTGAGCGCGTCTTGCGGTTCATCCCTCCGCTGATCGTCACCGAGCGTGACATCGATCGGTTGATCGACGTTCTGTCCCACGTATTCAACCGGCATGCGATCGAATCGCCGGGACATTGACCGTGTAGGTATCCGAATGACGCGACGACCCCGCCGCACGTCGGGATTGGGAAAAGATCTGCTGGATGTCGCGGCGATCCCGCGCGGCGAGATCGAATACCTGCTGACCCTCGCGGCCCGCTTGAAGAACAAGCAGCGCCGAGGAATTTCCCATCCGCTGCTCCAAGGCAAAACGCTGGGACTTTTGTTTCAGAAACCCTCGACGCGCACCAGGGTTTCGTTCGAAGCTGGCATGAACCAGCTGGGGGGCCATGCGCTGGTCCTGCCGATGGGCGATATTCAGCTGTCGCGCGGCGAGAGCGTGGCCGACACGGCGCGGGTGTTGTCGCGATATCTGGACGGGATCGTCGTCCGCACCTACGACCACGCCACCGTAGAGGAATGGGCCGCCGAAGCGACGATGCCGGTGATCAATGGATTGACCGATCTGAGCCACCCGTGCCAGGCACTGTCGGATTTGCTGACGATCCGAGAAAAAAAGGGAACGCTCCGCGGTCTGAAGATCGCCTACGTGGGCGACGGCAACAATGTTGCGAACTCGCTCATCGAAGCGGCGGCGAAGATGGGCATGACGATCGCACTCGGCTGTCCGTCCGGCTATCAACCGGACCAACACGTCATAGACCGGGCGAGGGTGGAGGCGGCGGGCACGGGAGCCGTCATCGAACTCGGGCATGATCCGCAGGTCGCCGTCAAGGAAGCGGACGTGATCTATGCCGATGTGTGGATCAGCATGGGCCGGGAACGGGAACAGGCGCGACGACTTAAAGTGTTGGCTCCCTACCAGGTGAACGCCCGTCTCGTCGGCCGTGCGAAGTCCAATGCGATCGTCATGCATTGCCTGCCCGCGCATCGGGGTGAAGAAATTACCGAGGAAGTGTTGGACGGCCCGCAATCCGTGATCATCGACCAGGCCGAGAATCGGCTGCACATGCAAAAGGCCATTTTGACCAGGCTCTTGGGAAAAAGGAAACAACGCGCATCATGACTCGTCCTATCAAGAAGGTGGTACTCGCCTATTCCGGCGGGCTCGATACGTCGGTGATCCTGAAATGGCTCCAGGAAACGTACGAAGCCGAGGTCATTGCGTTCTGCGCCGATCTTGGTCAAGGAGAAGATCTGAAGGCTGTCAAGGCGAAAGCGCGGGCCCTCGGGGTGAATAAGGTCTACGTAGAGGATCTTCGCGAGACATTCGTGGGGGACTATGTGTTTCCGATATTGCGCGGCAATGCGATATACGAAGGGTCGTATCTCTTGGGCACGTCCATCGCCCGGCCGCTGATCGCCCGCCGTCAAGCCGAAATCGCCTTGAAGGAAGGGGCCGATGCCGTTTCGCACGGCGCCACGGGCAAGGGGAACGACCAAGTGCGGTTCGAATTGACCTACACCGCGCTGGCTCCTAGGCTCAAGGTCATCGCCCCATGGCGAGAGTGGACCATGCGGTCCCGCCGGGAATTGATCGAGTACGCCGAGCGACACCGCATTCCCGTCACGGCGACGAAAGCCAAGCCGTACAGCATGGATCTGAATCTGTTTCACGTGAGTTACGAGGGGGGCATTCTGGAAGATCCCTGGGAAGCGCCCCCGGACGAAATCTTTCAGATGACGGTTTCGCCGGAACAGGCGCCGAACAGAGCGATCGAAGTCGCCGTCGACTACGAGGCGGGAAACCCCGTGGCCGTAGACGGGAAAAAAATGAGTCCGGCCCGGTTGCTCGCCCATCTCAACAAGCTGGGTGGAGCGCATGGGATCGGGCGCGTCGATCTCGTGGAGAACCGCTATGTCGGCATGAAGTCGCGCGGTGTCTACGAGACGCCGGGAGGGACGATTCTTCACGTGGCTCACAGGGGGCTCGAATCCCTGACGATGGACCGCGAGGTGCTTCACCTCAGGGACAGCCTGATTCCACGCTACGCGGATTTGATTTACAACGGATACTGGTTCAGTCCCGAGCGGGAGATGATTCAGGCGGCCATCGACGAAGCCCAGCGGGATGTGACCGGCACCGCACGGGTCAAGCTCTACAAGGGGAACTGTATCCTCGTCGGCCGTCGGTCGAAGCAGTCGCTCTACCGACTCGATATCGCGACGTTCGAGGAAGACGAGGTGTACAACCAGAAGGACGCCGAAGGCTTCATTCGTTTGAACGCCTTGCGCCTGAAGATCCGAGCCCAGCGGAAGAAGGTCTCGTCCTGATGGCCGGCCACGGTAACCGTCAGCGCCGGGCGGCAGCCGGCAGAAAAGCCTGGGAAGGGCGGTTCCGTGAAAAGACGAATCGGCTGGTGGAAGCCTTTACCGGGTCGGTCGGCGTCGATCGCCGCATGTACGCCGAGGACATTCAGGGCAGCATCGCCCATTGCAAGACGCTGAAGAAGGCCGGTGTTCTGTCGGCGGCCGACACCGCCGCCATCGTTCGCGGTTTGGAAGCTGTACGGGCCGAATTGGACCGGGGGCGGTTCCGATTCTTGCCCGGGGATGAAGACATTCATATG
>DAOLIU010000003.1:0-52997 GCA_035328385.1 Nitrospira sp.
TGGCGGGAATCGGGCGCCCTGTTGGAGCTCTGTTCATTCGTCGTGATGAATCGACCGGGCACCTCGTTCCAGCATCTGACTCGGCAGTATCAGGCGCTTCCCGGAGACTCGCTCGCGGCCCTGGACGCGGGCACGATCTCACGATTGGACATTCCTCTCGGGAACCGACGACTCGTATGCCTGCGTCTCACCCCCAGTGAAATTTCGGCCTCGGACATTCGCAGGAGGGTCCGGACCGGCCTCTCGGTGGCAAATCTGTTGCCGCCCACCGTTGAATCCTATATACTTCAGCATCATTTATACGAATAAGAGGACTCCGATCGCACGAACACCGAAGGCCACGGCCCTTGCCATCGCAAAGGCCATGTACGACAAAAAGGCCACGGATATCGTCGTCCTCCACGTTGCCAAACTGACCTCGGTCGCCGACTATTTGGTGTTGGCGTCGGCGGAATCCGATCGACAGACCAGAGCGATCGCCGATCATGTCGACGGAATCCTCTCCCAGACCGGTTCTCATCCTCTCAGTATCGAAGGCAAGGCCTCGTCGCAGTGGGTGCTGATGGACTATGGGGACGTCGTCGTTCACATCTTCCGGCATGACGCCCGCCAGCACTACGGGCTTGAGCGTCTGTGGGCCGACGCCAAGCGCATCCCGATAAAGGAAGAACCGCCAAGTCCGGCGGCGGCAAAGCCGGCGCGCAGCAAGCGGATGGCAAATTCTAGACGAGCCTAGATCATGCTCAGGCTGCTCACCAGTATTTTTCTCATCAGCGCCGGCATTTTCGTCTACAGCTATTTCCGTGAGTTGAATCCCGGCACGCTGACCGTCCATACGAGTCCTTCCTCTCAGTTCGAATTGAGTCCGGTTACGCTGGCGGTCTTTTCCATGGCGGTCGGAGCGGTGTTGGTCGCCCTGGCGGTCGGCATGAGGCAAACCGCGCATGCCATCGGCACGTGGAGAAGCACGCGTTTACAACGCCGGAAGGAGAAGCTCGACGCGCTCCATCGCGAGGGCACGCACGCCTTCATGTCCAAGCGCATCAGTGAAGCAGTCGGACTGTTCGAAAAAGCTCTGGCGATCGATCCCAACCGCGTCGACTCGCTGCTCTGGCTGGGCAATATCTATCGCTCTGAAAACAACTTCTCCGAGGCGATCCGTCTGCATCAGTATGCCAACCGCATCGACGACCGCAACATCGAGATTCTCCTGGAGCTTGCCAAAGATTTGGAGGCCGCCAAGCGATACGAAGATTCGCTTCAGACCATGCAGAAGATCCTGCGCATCGAGCCGGACAACCTGACGGCCCTGATCCGGAAACGGGATCTGTCGATCCGTCTCGAGAAGTGGAGCGAAGCGCTCGAAATTCAGCATCGCCTCTTGAAAGCCAGCCTGCCCGAATCCGAGCGACGCGCGGAGAATTTATTGCTGACGGGATGCATGTACGAAGTCGGCCGCCAACTGCTGGAACGAGGGCACCCGGACAAAGCGCGGCGGTACTTCCGCGGGGCGATCAAGAAGGACCGAACCTTTCTGCCCGCCTATATCGGCATCGGGGAAATCTTGATCCAGGAAGGCAAGACCAAACAAGCCGTCGAGATCCTGAAGAAAGTCTACGCGAAGACTCACAACGTGATCATTCTGCATCGCCTGGAAGAACTGTTCCTCGACCAGGGTGAGCCCAGCGAAATCATCCGGACGTATCAGGAGGCGCTCCAGCAGAACCCCAATGACCCGGTGCTCCAATTCTACTTGGGCAAGCTGTACTACCGTCTCGAAATGGTCGACGAAGCATTCGACATTCTGTCGACGATCGAAGGGCCTCAGGATCAACTGGTCGACTACCACAAGATCATGGCCAACCTCTTTTTGCGCAAGCAGCATATGGAACAGGCGGTCGTGGAATTGAAGAAAGCCCTGCAATTCAAGAAGCGCGTCGTCGTACCGTATGTCTGCACCGCCTGCCAGCAGGAAACGGCAGAATGGGCTGGCCGGTGCCGGCGTTGCGGGAATTGGAACAGCCTCGTGGCCCTTCCCTGGCTCGAAGGCAGTGTGTCATCAATGGGAAAAGAATCTCCCCTTCCGGTCCGCGCAGTCCCGTATCCGGGCATTGCTTCTCCGTTTGAAACCGTGTAGTTTCCTTCCGTTCCGAGATTCCCAGTCATTGTACGGTCCCGCTGTGATTGAAAGGTCCTTCGTATGACGGATTATTCGGCCCTGGCCGCAAAAGCGCTTGACGATCAAGTCCTGACGAGACAGGAGGCCCTCGCCGTCCTCACCTCACCGGACGACGAACTCCTTGCCCTGCTTCATGCCGCCTTTCAGGTGCGAGCCAGATACTTCGGACGCACGGTCCGCCTGCAAATGCTCCAGAACGCCAAGAGCGGAGCCTGCCAGGAAGACTGTCATTATTGTTCCCAATCCTCCATCTCAACCGCTCCGATCGAACGATACAATCTGCTCCCACAGAACCGCATGGTCGAAGGCGCGCGACAGGCCGCGGCCTCCAAGGCCCAGCGGTACTGTATCGTCATCAGCGGCCGGAGCCCGCTGGACCGAGAAATCGACGAGATCGCCGGAGCCGTACGCGCCATCAAGCAGGAAAATCCGATCCAGATCTGCTGTTCATTAGGGCTCATGAACGAACAGCAGGCGAAGCGCCTAAAGGCGGCGGGTGTGGATCGCGTGAATCACAACTTGAACACGAGCGAAGCGTTTCACGCCTCGATCTGCACAACCCATACGTTCCAAGACCGCCTCGCGACGATCAGGAACGCGCGAGCGGCAGGGCTGGAGATTTGCTCCGGCGGGATCGTCGGCATGGGCGAGAAGGACGAAGACCTCATCGACCTCGCCATGGCCCTGCGCGAGGTGAAGCCTGATTCGATTCCGCTCAACACCTTGCATCCGGTGGCGGGCACTCCGTTGGAACATTGCGACAACCTCACGCCGCAGCGCTGCCTGAAAGTCCTCTGCCTATTCCGCTTTCTTCATCCGCGCACTGAAATCCGCATCGCCGGCGGCCGCGAACACAACCTCCGCAGCCTGCAGCCTCTTGCCCTCTATCCGGCCGATTCCGTGTTTGTGAACGGCTACCTCACGACTCCTGGCGCTCCTGCGCCGGAAGTCTGGGGCATGATCGAAGATCTCGGCTTCAAGATCGAAGTGGACTATCAGCAACCGGTGGCGGGCTGACACAGACTCAGGTGAGTAGCACACGCAGAACCGGTCGTCATCCACGCTGCATCATCATCGCCGGACCGAATGGCGCCGGGAAGACGACCTTCGCTAAAGAGTTTCTTGTCCGAGAAAGCGTGATTCATTTTGTGAATGCCGACCTTATTGCAGGCGGCCTATCACCGCTTCGCCCAGAATTATCGGCCCGACAGGCAGGGCGCCTCGTGCTCTTGGAGCTGTCTCGATTGGCGAAGGCTCGGAAGAATTTCGCGTTTGAAAGCACGTTGAGCGGCCGAACGTATCTTCGACTGCTGAAGAAATGGAAGACCGCCGGCTACCGAATAGAGATCGTGTTCTTATCCTTGTCATCGGTCCAACTTGCATTTCAACGAATTGCAGCTCGGGTTCGCCAAGGCGGTCATAACGTCTCACGAGCCGATGTGATGCGCCGCTTTAATCGTAGTTGGAAGAACTTTCATGCTCTGTATCGACCTCTTGCCCATGCCTGGGCAATCTATGATAATTCTGGGCCTGCCCCGCGGTTGTTGGAGAGAGTTCCATGAAAAGAACATCCAAGACAGAAAACACGCGGTTCGTACAGAGTGTCGGACGTGCGCTCCGGAGAGCGGCGAAGGTGGCTCGCAAGACCGCCAAGATGTACGGCACACCGATTTACGTGTGGGAAAACGGCAAAGTCGTGGCGAAGAAGCCCTGACCTTTCGACCTCTCTTCTCACCCTTCCAAATACCGATTCCATAACTTGAAGTCGCCAGCTGCGACCTCAACGTGCTGCCAGTAGAACAGTAGGCCCAATGCGATGGCATCCACAGGCATGCCCTCCAAAGTCGGGTTGGTTTCACCCCAAAGACGTTCATTGCGTTCCAAATCGCCTGGAAGCTCTTTCATAGCCGCTGGAACCTGAGCCGGGAACCGTCGAGACGTCCGCGCATTCTGTTTCTGGCAGACCGCAACATCCTCGCTGATCAGGCCTACAATGCCTTCTCCTCCTTTCCCGAGGACGCGCTGGTACGGATCGCACCGGAAGACATCCGTAAGAAAGGCAAGGTTCCGAAGAACGGCAATCTGTTCTTCACGATCTTCCAGACCTTCATGAGTGGCCCGCCGAAGGACGACCAGCCGTCGCCCTATTTCGGCGACTATCCGCCGGACTTCTTCGACTTCATCGTGATCGACGAGTGTCATCGTGGCGGGGCGAACGATGAAAGCAACTGGCGAGACATTCTTACCTACTTTTCTCCGGCAGTGCAGCTCGGCCTGACCGCCACGCCGAAACGCACGGACAACGTGGACACCTACCGCTACTTCGGAGAGCCGGTCTATGTCTATTCATTGAAGGACGGCATCAACGACGGTTTCCTCACGCCGTTCAAGGTAAGGCAAATCTCGACCACCCTGGACGAATACGTCTATACGCCGGACGACCAGCTGATCGAGGGCGAGATCGAAACCAAGAAGCGCTACCAGGAAAGCGACTTCAACAAGGTCATCGAAATCAAGGAGCGGGAAAAGAAGCGCGTTGAAATCTTCATGGGTTCGATTAATCAACAGGAGAAGACGCTGGTCTTTTGCGCAACGCAGGACCATGCCCTTGCCGTGCGCGACCTGGTCAATCAGATGAAGACGAGCACGGACCCGAACTATTGCCAGCGGGTGACAGCCGACGATGGGGAACTTGGCGAGCAACACCTGCGTGATTTCCAGGACAACGAGAAGACCATCCCGGCGATCCTCACCACTTCACAAAAGCTCTCGACCGGCGTGGATGCCCGTAATATCCGGAACATTGTCCTCATGCGGCCGATCAACTCGATGATCGAGTTCAAGCAGATCATCGGTCGCGGAACCCGGCTCTACGACGGGAAGGACTACTTCACGATCTATGACTTCGTGAAGGCGCACCATCATTTTAGCGATCCTGAGTGGGACGGTGAGCCGATCGAGCCGGAACCCACGCGAGAAGATCAGCTTTATCCGCCTCCACAAAACCCCAAGATCAAAGGGATGCATGAGAAGACTCCTGCTGACTACGTCAAGAAGCAGAAGATCAAAGTGAGACTCGAGGACGGCAAAGCCCGCACGATCCAATACATGATGGTCACGACCTTTTGGCATCCAGACGGTACACCCATGTCCGCGCAGCAATTCTTGGAAATGCTGTTCGGGAAGCTCCCTGAGTTTTTCAAGAGCGAAGCGGAACTCCGTGCTCTCTGGAGCCTTCCTGACACGCGAGCCAAACTCTTACAGGGACTTGCCGAGAAAGGCTTCGGGCATGAACAGATGGCCGAAATGCAACGGATCATCGATGCGGAGCACAGCGACCTTTTCGATGTATTGGCCCATGTGGCCTATGCCCTGGCTCCGCTTACGCGCGAGGAGCGGGCAGCGAGAGCCAGAGTGGACATCAGCACCCATTTCAACAGCCGGCAGCAGGCGTTTCTCGACTTTGTACTCGCGCAATACGTGCAGGTAGGAGTGGAAGAGTTGGCCCAGGATAAACTATCGCCTCTGCTGAGGCTAAGGTATCACGGGGCGATTGCTGACGCGGTGGCAGATCTGGGCCAGCCGGAGGAGATCGGGAAGGTGTTTGTGGGATTCCAGAAGTATCTCTATCAATCCCGGATCACAACACAGCCATAAAGCGGCTCAAAGGTTATTCAACATAAACAGCCTTCACATGAATCTCTCTCAAGCCGACCTGCCTCTTCAACGATAGCGAAAGCACGAGTCGCTCGCCTTCGAAGGCAATTCCATCGCTTGCTCGTCGTCTCCCCATGAGGATGGCCTGGATTGGTCCTCAACTGCGCGTATCCGCCGGCTCACCTCACTCACTACGCGGACAGAAGAGTGGGCATTCAAGTTCCGACATAGCGGGCGCGCCAAACAGACGGCCGACAACGTGCCGCAGTGCGACGGCGTTTCGACGCTCCGTCGAAGTTGGAGGAGCACGCGGCCAACAGTACGAATCGGCTGGCCGTGCCTGATCATCGCGTTATGGCGGAACTTGAATGTCTACTCTTCTGTCCGAGGCTATTCCTGCCTTAGTCCCTCCACCGCCGATTGCCTCGCGGCCCATCGGGCCGGGAGGTAGCCGGCGATCCATGCCGCAGCCACTCCTATTGTCACCGCCTGCAGCAGCACCTCGATCGGCACGGTCATCCGGATCGTCCAGCCGAAGGACTGTTTATTGACGACGGTGATGAGAATCCAGGCGAGACCAAGCCCTCCGACCACACCCAAGACCGCGCCGATCGAGCCGAGATAGACCGCTTCCCACAGAACCAGGCGCTCGACTTGCTTCCTGCTTGCCCCGATCGCCTGGAGGGTGGCCAATTCCCGCCGCCGCTCCAGCACGGCGGTGACCAGCGTGTTCACAATGCCGAGCACCGCCACCAGTACGGCGATCAACTCCAGCACGTAGGTCAAGATGAAGGTCCGGTCGAAAATATCGAGGATTTCCTTCCGCAGCTCCTTGTTCTTGATCACCATCGGCGGCAAGACCCCGTCCTCTCGTCCGGCAAAAGCCCGAACCATCGCAGTCCGGACGGCCTCGCTATCGGCTCCCGCAGCAAGATACACCGCGAACACCGTCACGGAGTGATCGTTCCATAGTTTCTGGTATGGGGCGCGGTCGATCACCATCTTGCCGCCGTCCGTCGCATAGTCGTAAAAAATTCCTTCGATTGGCACGCGTTGTGGCCCCTTCGGCGTGCGAATGGTCACGCGTCCCCCCTCCTGCACTCCCAGCCGATTGGCCAACACTTCCGAGATAAGAACTCCTCCGGATTCTGCGGCCCGAGTCAACGCGGCCGTCGAATCGCCCCGCACGAGAAGGTAGCGGCTCCGCTGGGCATGCAACCGCATATCCCGCGACACCAGCATGGCGGTCCGGCCTTCGACCTCGACCTGCACGTTCCGATAGGTGTCGACGGCGGCCACATCCTCGAAGGAGGAAAGCATGGAAGCCAATGAATCGGGGAGCGCGCGCGCATGGCCGGCCTGTTGCCCATGCAGCCAGCCGAACGGGGCGACAATCAAGTCGGCCATGACGGTTTCATTCACCCAAGTTTCCACCGTGTCGCGGAAGCTTCGAACCATGACCACGACCCCGATCATGATGGCGAGTCCGACCATCAACGCCGACACCGTCACCGCATTGCGGCCCGGATGTCGCGCGGCATGCTCTGCAGCCATACGACGCAGCCCGCCTTCCAGTGCAAGGGACAAACTGCTTTGGGAAACTTCATGGCGTCCCAAGGCCTGGATACAGACGGGCGACAGCGCGACCAGCGAACCGAGAAGACACAGGGTTGCGAGATATCCAAACAAAGGAAGACCGTTGATCGGTCCCGGCATCGAGAGCACACCGGCGCAGACCAGCAACAGCACGCTGACAGCCAGAAAGCGGCGGCTCCGGACTCGCTGAGTTTCTTCGTAATCCCCAGGCGCCAAGGCACGGACCGCCACCGTTCGCGAAGCTTCCAGGCTCGGAGCCAACGCCCCCACCATCGCAACCATCGTTCCGAACGCCGTGCCCTTCAACATAGCCATGATGGCCTGCGTATCCAGCCAGGACGTCGGATCTTCTGCCACGAGCGGAACATACAGGTCCGAGATCGTACGGCTGACCAGAGCCATGAGTGCCCGCGACACCCCAACACCGGCGATCCCTCCCAGCATGCCCCCGATGAAACCCAGCAGCCCTCCCTCAAGAAGGAACAGGAGCGCGATCCGGCGTTCCGCCATTCCAATGGCGCGATAGATGCCGATCTCACGCCGACGCTGGGTCACGGCGAAGGCCATCGTGTTGTAGATGAGAAACGTTCCGACGAGGAGTCCGACCCAGCTCAGCACCACCAAATTGAGCTGGAATGAGCGGACCATATTCTCGACCTGCTTCGACCGTTGCGCGGGCCGTTGCGCGACCAGATGCGGCGGCAGGACGCCGCGGATCGAGGTCGCGACGTCATCAACATTCCATCCCGCTTCTGTCACGATATCGATTCGATCCAACCGCCCGATCGCGGCAAAGTTCGCCTGCGCCGCGGCGATGTCCATGGCGGCCGCTCGGTCCCAGAGGGATCCGGTACCCTCCGTTCCTTGGATCACGCCCGCGACTCTCAGGCGGAGGTTCCTCCCGCCGCCTTGCACATCCACGAAACTGCCGACATGGAGGTTCCATGAGTCGGCCAATGTCCGGCCGATATAGACGGTCTCCGCCGAGACGACATCCTCGAGAGTCCGCTCACGATCCTCACGGGCGACCCGAAATCTCCCGTTCGGTGAGCCGAGCTCGGCCAAGAGGTCAATGCCGAAGATCTGCAGGACCTCGCCCCGATGCTCTCCGGTTTGCATTACGACGCCCTGCTCCAGAAACGGAGCAGCGGTCTCCACACCCGGCAGGTTGCGCACGGACCTGATCACCGTCTCATCCACGCCCAGGTCGTGGCCGATGATCTCAAGCGTGGCTGCGCCGGAGACGGCTCGGACCGCCCGATCAAAGGATTGAAGCACTCGCACGTTGGCCGTGCCGATCGACACGGACGCCAGGACGCCGAGCGCGACCCCGATGACGCTGAGCACATTTCGGACCGGCCGCTCCCGGACATGCGCCAAGACCAGCATTCCGAACACGGACCACAAGACTCGCATTGCAGCCGATTCCTCGTCGCGAAGGTGAGTATCAGAATGAACGTCGATAATCTGCGGATCAGAACATTAGGGGCGGGCCTGGAGCTGCAGGATTTAGTACTTTCGTTTACAGGGTTTCCCGCCTTTGTTAGACTCGCTTCTGCACATCACGAGATCGAAGGGTGAGCGTCACATGAAAAGCGCATTGCGTCGCAAAGCCGAGCCGGTCGCAGAAGAAATCGAGCTCGGGCTGCTAACTCCGCGTCAGCGGGACATTCTTCGGCTGGTTTCCATCGGTCACACCAATCGCGAAATCGCCACCGTCCTCGAGATCAGCGTCCGCACCGTCGAAGTCCACCGATTCAATTTGATGCGCCGCCTCAACGTCAGAAACGTCGCCCAACTCCTTCGCCGCGCGCTCCAACTTGGCCTGCTGTCCAAATCGTTCGGCAAGTGACGCTATTCCCCCGCCCGCCACTGAACCCCCGTCGCCATCAGCCGTGGCCTATCGGCGGTCTCGCGGTTGATTTGGCTGCGTCCCATGTGGGAATCGACGAAGCGAACAGATAGCCCAAGCACCACTAACGACTGACCATCTAGAGTTCCTTGAGCCTTCCGCGGCACTCCGCAATCGATTGATAGCCCTTATCGCGAAGACAAGCGGCGAGTTCCTCCTCCAATCGCGTGAACACGCCGACTCCCTCCTCAACCAACAGAGTGCCGACTTGTACGGCCGAGGCCCCGCAGAGCAGATGCTCGAAGGCATCAAGGCCATTCATGACACCACCGGTGCCGATGATCGGCATGCGCCCGTTGAAATGCTTCCAGAACGCCCGGACGTTTGCCAACGCCACCGGTTTGATGATGGTTCCCCCTAAGCCTCCGAACCCGCCTTTCGGCTTGATCACGACGGTCTCCGTCTTCGGATCGACGACGAGCCCGTTCCCTACTGAATTAATCAGGTTCAGAAAATCCACACCGCATCGCCCGATCACGCTCCCCATCAGCGTGTGATGCGCCGGATCGAAATATGGAGGCAGCTTCACCCCCATCGGAACCGTGATGATCTTTCGCACGCGCTTCATCAACCGCTCGGACGCCTCGGCATCGTAACCGATCTGGGGTTTTCCCGGGATGTTCGGGCAGGACAGATTCACTTCGATCAAATCCGGCCCGGCTGCATTGACGGCTTCGGCGATGACCGGGAAGTCGTCTTCGACAAGACCCGCCACACTGGCGATGACCGGCTTGCCGAACCGCTTCAATTCCGGGATCAACTCGGCATAGGCGCGATAGCCCAGGTTGGGCAGCCCCATCGAATTGATCGAGCCGCCGGAGAAGCCGTAATATCGTGGCGACGGATTGCCTTGGCGCGGCTCCACCGTCATGGATTTTGTGACGATCGCCCCCGCGTGCGAGCGTCCCAGCGCCAACAATTCCTCTCTCGTCACGCACAACGCCCCGGATGCGTTCATGAAGCAACCGGTGAACTTGACCCCTGCAATCGTCGTCGACAAGTCCATCTACCGCCCCAAAGAAAGAAGGTTCGGTGCAGTCCGCTCGATCAGACGGCCGTCCCTCATGATCCACACATAGTGCGCCGCGCCAGCCGCCTCGCCACTGTGCGTCGCGAGAAGGACGGTCCGGCGATCCTGATCGGCGAGCGTCTTCAACAGATCGACGACAGCCGCGCCCTGTTGGGAATCCAGATTTCCGGTCGGCTCATCGGCCACGATCAGCTTGGGGCCGTGCACGACGGCCCGTGCGATGGCGATTCGTTGCTGCTCTCCGCCGGACAATTCACCGGGACGGTGGCGGCGACGATGGCCCATTCCGACGAGATCCAGGACTTCCGCGACGCGCCTCTGCATCGGTCCACCCCGCTCGCCTCTCAGCAGCAGCGGGAAGGCGACGTTCTCTTCGGCGGAAAGCCCGGGAACCAGGTGAAACGCTTGGAAGACAATTCCGATCTCTTCCCGCCTGACTTGCGTCCAATCGTCGGGGGAAAACCGTCCGGTCGCCCGCCCGTCCAAGATGATCTCCCCGGTCGTGGGGGAATCCAAACCGGCAACCAGGTTCAGCAACGTGCTCTTGCCGCATCCGCTCGGTCCTATGAATGCACAGAATTCTCCCGCAGCCACTTCCAAACTGACCCGATCCACCCCGGCGATGGAAGTTGATCCGCGCTGATAGACCTTTGAAACCTGTTCAAGTCTGAGCATCGTAGTTTTCAGACCTCTTTCCGTATAACACAACCATTTGAGGGGCAACAACCTTGACAGGCGCCGCGATTTTTTCTAGAAGAAGCGCGACATTCCAGCTCCCACGTCTGCCATGTTGATGCCCTTTCCATCCACCCGAACCGGCTTCCTCAATCTCTGCCGCCAGGCGCTGCGGTTCATCGTCCCGGTCGATTGCCTTGCCTGCGGGGTCAGCTTGCAGGCTGATCCAGTCCCGGGATTCTGTCAGCGCTGTTGGAAGCTGATCCTGCCCTTGAAGGGACCCTGCTGTGCGCTCTGCGGCCAACCCTTCGTCTCGCCGGCTGCGGTCTCCTGTTCGCCGAATCATCACTGCCAAGACTGCATGGAGCATCGCCCCGCATTCACGCGGGCCTGGACGCTCTATCCCTACCTTCCGCCGCTGCGGGAAGCCGTTTGCGCGTTCAAGTATCGGGGAAAAATCGGATTGGCCAAACCCTTGGCGCAGCTCATGATCGACGCCCTGCCAGCGGATCTCGATGTCGATCTTATCCTGCCCGTCCCCTTGCATCCGAGCAGACTGCGCAGCCGGGAATTCAATCAATCGTTGCTCCTTGCGGACCACTTGGCGCGGCATCTCGATCTGCCGGTATCGATACGCGAGCTCGTGCGGGTGCAAGCCACCGACCCTCAAACCACGTTGCCTCGGAATATGCGGCTGAAGAACGTGCGGCATGCGTTTTCTGTCCGCAGGCCTCATATCGTTGCCGACCGCCGAATTTTAGTGGTCGACGACGTCTTTACGACCGGTGCGACCCTCCACGAATGTGCAGCAGCGCTGTCGGCGTCCGGTGCGAAATCCGTCGTCGCGCTGACGCTCGCCCGCACCATGGGGACATTGTTCGTTCCGGATCACCGCTTCGTGGAGGAGCCGGTTCAATCTTCATCGGTTCTGGGACTGTAGCACATGCCGTTGTACGAGTATCTGTGTCTCAGCTGTCGGCGTCGCACCACCGTGCTTCAACTGAGCATCGCCAATCCGAAGCCCGTCTCGTGCGCTTCCTGCGGAAGCACAGAGCTCTCGCGCCTGATGTCCCGTTTTGCGTCGCCGAAATCCGAAGAAGCCCGCCTCGAATCGCTTGCGGACCCGGACACCTTGGGAGACCTGGATGAAAGCGACCCAGAAAGCATGAAGCGGTTCATGAGGAAGATGGGCGACGAGATGGGTGAGGAGTTTGGGGAAGACTCGTCGGAAGCCATGGGAGGTGCGGACGACCCCCAAGCGGATCCGGACGACACTGGCGTCTCTTGACCTATGTTGTCATATGATTTCGCTTGACACACTCGCGGCTCTCGCATACCCTGATGCCACACTAGAGGCGGTTTACTCTATGGTTTCCCTCCCATCTTGGACGGTGAATGAGTCGGAGTTCCAAGAGCGAGTTGATGACGGCGGAAGAAACCTGCCGATATCTCAAGATCACCCAGCGGACGCTCTATCGTTATCTCCGCAGCCGTCGGATTCCCGCCTTCAAGCTGGGCAGTCAGTGGCGGTTCGTGCGGTCCGATCTCGAACAATGGATCCGGGAACGAGTCAGAACGCCGTTCAACGACTAAGCCCAAGGTGGCATTGATGTTTGCCGGCGAGTACCTCTGCAAGGTCGACGAGAAGGGTCGGTTCATCGTCCCCTCGCCCATCCGCGAACAGGTTGAATCCGAGGGACGTGCCGTCGTTTTTATGAAGGGCCCCGAGCAGTCGATCCTGATCTATTCCATCAAGGAATGGGAGAAGGTGCTCGAGCGGAGCAAGGCGACTCTCGATGAAGACCAGAGCCGGCTGTTCATGCACTTCGTGGTTTCGGAAGCAGGGACCTCAGAAATCGACAAGACCGGTCGGATCCTGATCCCCGGTCGACTGAGGAAACTCGTTCCACTCGACGAGGACCAGGAGATTATCCTCGTCGGCTTGTACCATCGCATGGAAGTCTGGAACCCCAGCGAATGGCGACGATACATCAGCCGGTCCGAAGACCGATACGAACAAGACATGGCGAAGATTCTGAATCTCCTGTAGCCCTCCGCATGCCCATCGCCCGCCGCGCCACGCCTCTTCTCAATTCTCGGCTTCCGGTTCGCGCGGTTTCCCGACAGACGGCCGCCAGACTCCTGGCGGTGAACGTCACGGTTCCATCCACCAAGCCGCGCCACGCAGAAATCCCCGCGGCAACCCGCCATGAGCCCGACGGCGTTGCTCTCGTGCTGCCCGTCCCTCCCAGCGTGAATCATCAGTATGCCACGGTGCGCGGGCGTCGGTTGCTTTCCGCGGCCGGACGCGCGTACAAGGCCCAGGTCGGAAATTTGGTCCTGCTTGCGCTCGCCAAGTCTTCCCACCGCGCGGCGTTGCTGTCTCGGCTTCAATCGAATGCGCTGGTTCTTTCCATACGGTTCTACTTCACCTCGCCCTTGCGGCGCGACGTCGACGGCGGGCTGAAAATCGCTCAAGACGCCCTCTGCGAGGGACTCGGCGTGAACGACAACCGCATCGTCGAAACCCATCTCTATAAACACGTCGACAAGTTCAACCCCCGCATCGAGGTGTCACTTACCGCCGCACCGACCGGCGGTTCGCTCCATCCCTCCAAGCCCACGGTTGCGGATTACTCGTAGCGCAACGCGTCGATCGGGTTCAAACGTGCGGCCTTGGCGGCGGGATAGAGGCCGAAAAACAATCCGATGACGAGTGAAAACCCAAATGCAGCGGCTATCACGGCTCCGGACACGATGGTCGGCCAGCCGGCGATCACCGTCGTCAATTTCGCCCCGGTCACCCCGAAGAGGATGCCCAATGCGCCGCCCAGCACGCTCAACGTCATGGCTTCGATCAGGAACTGCACGACGATGTGGCGCCGTTTGGCGCCGACCGCCATACGCACGCCGATTTCCCTGGTTCGCTCGGTCACCGAGACCAGCAGGATATTCATGATGCCGATCCCTCCGACGAGAAGAGAGACGGACGCGATGGCGAACAACATCACGGTCAACGTTTGACTCGTCCCCTGCTGGACCTTTCCGATGTCCACCTGCGTGCGGATCGTGAAATCGTCAGGCTGTTCCCCCTGCAAGCGATGGCGCATACGGATGATTTCGCGAATCTGCTCGACCGCCTCCGGGAGATCGTCCACTCGCTCGGTCGACGCGAAAATTCCCCCCACCGAGCCCAGAAATAGGGTGCCGAAGACCTTCCGCTCGGCGGTCGTGAATGGGATGAATATGACGTCGTCTTGATCGGAGCCCTGGGCGGATTGTCCCTTCGGCGCAAGCACGCCGATCACCCGGAAGGGCACGTTCTTAATGCGGATGACGGCCCCGACCGGCTCCTCACCCGGTTCGAAGAGATTCTCCGCCACCGTTTGCCCGATCAGCGCCACGCGAGCCGCGCTGTCGAGGTCGGCCTGCGTAAACGGCCCGCCGCTGGTAAACGACCAGTCCCTGATCGTCAGATAGCTCGGAGACACGCCGTTGATGGAACCGTTCCAATTCCGGTTGCCGTTGACGATCTGCATCACGTCCCGTTTGGCCCATGCGGTCTCCGACAACAACGGAACTTTCTTCTTGAGATCCAGCGCATCCGCCACCGTCAGAGTGACGGCGCCCCCTTGGCTTCCCCTCACGCCGCTGACCGTCGTGACACCGGGCCAGACGATGATGACGTTCGTCCCCATCGTGGCGATCTGTCTCTGGACCGCGCGCCGCGCGCCATCCCCGATGCTGACCATGGCGATGACCGCTCCCACGCCGATCACGATTCCCAACATGGTCAAAGCCGTCCGCATACGATTACGCCCAAGGACTCGGAGCGCCGTGAGGATCGTCAGCCAGACGAACGCCGCCATACTAGTGCCCTATTCCTTGACGCGATCGCATCGCTCTGTCGCTCACGACCCGGCCGTCCGTCACGACGATCTCCCGCGACGCATAAGCCGCGACGTCCGGCTCGTGCGTGACCACGATGACTGTCATGCCCTCCCTATTGAGCCCTTGTAAGATTTCCATGATCTCTTCGCTGGACCGGGTGTCCAGATTGCCCGTCGGCTCATCGGCCAGCAGGAGGGTCGGCGACGCCACCAACGCCCGCGCGATGGCGACCCGTTGCTGCTGTCCGCCCGAGAGTTGAGCGGGAAAGTGGTGCTCCCGGCCGCTCAAGCCGACGCGCCGAAGCGCCTCCGCGGCCTGCAGGCGCTGTTCCTTGAGCGGGAGTCCCCGATAGAACAGCGGCAGTTGGGCGTTTTCCAGCGAACTGGTCCTTGGGATGAGATTGAAACTTTGAAAGACGAATCCGATCTGCCGGTTGCGGATCTCGGCCAATCGATCCGAACGCATGCCTGCGACTTCGGCGCCGTCGAGGTGATAGCTGCCTCTCGTCGGCTGATCGAGGCAACCGAGAATGTTCATGAGCGTGGACTTGCCCGATCCGGACGAGCCCATGACGGCGACGAACTCGCCTTGCTCGATCGTGAGATCCACGCCGCGAAGCGCCTCGACCTGGACCTCGCCGACCCGATAGACCTTCCAGATGTCACGACAGGAGATCAGCGACGCCATGACCGATGGAGAGCGGATTGTGCCGCCCGGAAGAACGACCTGACCCGGGGGGACGCCGATGATTCATCGTTTGAAACCCGTCCAGGCGGATGAGAACGTCACATGCCTCGTTCGCGAGACTGGCGACGCTGCGGAGCGCCGAACCCCGGCGGCAGATCGCTGTTCCGCCGTTCTCCGCGGGGCTGCTCGATCCCGACGATCACGGCGTCGCCTTCGGCAATGTCTCCGGACACCAGTTCCGTCCAAAGGCCGTCCGATATGCCGCCCTGGACCGGAACCGAGAACAGCTCACCGTTCTCACGCTCCTTCCAGACAAATCGAGACGGCATGACTCCCACGTCGCCCGTCGCCACGGGTCGGGCGCCGACGGCCGCCGGACTGCTGTTTACCAGTTCTGACTTCGGCGGCATGAACCGGAGTGCCGCGTTTGGGACCTTGAGCACGTTCTCTCGCTGAGCCACGACGATCGACACATTCGCGGTCATGCCCGGCTTGAGTCGCAAGTCCTTGTTGTCCACCCCGACCACAACGTTATAGGTCACGACGTTCTGCACGTTGATCGGCGCGATGCGCACTTGTCTGATGGTGCCGGAAAACGGAGCCCCCGGGTACGCATCGACGGTGAACGTTGCGTCCTTTCCTTCTGTAATGCCGCCGATATCGGACTCGCTCACGTTTGTGTCCACCTCCATCTTCGTCAGATCGAGGGCGATCAAGAAGAGGTTCGGCGTGGCAAAACTCGCGGCGACCGTCTGGCCGACTTCGACGTTTCTGGCCACGACGATGCCGTTCACCGGCGATCGGATGACGGTATATTTCAGATCCAATTCCGCGGCATTGAGCGCGGCTTCCGCCTGCTTCACCTGCGCGGTCGCCACACTGACCTGCGCGTCGGCCCCCTGGGCGTTGGTAAGCGCCACGTCCACGTCGTTCTGCGATACGAACTGCTGGGACAGCAGCGATTTCGTCCGTTCCAACTCGCGGCGGCGCTGCGCCTGCTCCGTTCTCGCCCGGGCCAAGGTCGCCCTCGCCATTTCAAGGTTACTGGCGGCCTGGTCCCGACGGGCTCTAAAGGGCTCGGGGTCGATCACCGCCACGACGTCCCCGGCCTTGACCACGGAATTGAAGTCGGCGTGCAGACTCTTGATCATACCGGATACCTGCGTGCCGACTTGAACCAACACAACGGGCGCGATCGTTCCCGTGGCGGTGACCAGCGACACGACCGTACCCCGCTCAACCGACGCAGAGCGGTACCGAATGGGCGGCTTCCGTTCACCGTTGAAAAAGACGTAACCGCCGATGACCAGCCCGACGGCCAATACCGCGACAATCAGAACGAGGCGGCGCATGACGAGAGTCGTTTCTCCCCCCTGATGGTATGCCGTGTCATTCTAGCAAGACACATGAATGAGAATCATCCTCTTCCCATAAAGCACGACAGGCCATCCATGTGCATGGATGGCCTGTCGTGCGCTCGTCGCTCGTGTCTCTTTTGGGAAATCCTGAAACGGACAGGGTGGTCAAAAAGGCCGCCCTTCTCACCCACCCAAACCCCGGCGCGCCGAGACGCGCCTTACCCAGATCGGCCGCAGCGAGCGAAGAGACGAGGCATACTCTTTTGGTATGTTGAGTCTCTGAGCGATGCGAGAACGAAGCTGACGGCCTTTTTCACCACCCTGCTATGGGCTGACGCTGATGCGCTCCCTGATCGAATCGAAGGTTTCCTTCGGCACGACGTTTTTCGCGACCAATTCGCCCTTGACCTTGTAGGGACGGTTCATCACGATCCGGTCGGCCATCTCCTTCGAAATCCCCAGCACCAGCACCATGTCGCCCGCGGACGCCTTATTGACGTTCATCAGTCCCGCCCCGGTCGACGGGGCCGTGGCGGCGGACGGTGGCATCGGAGCCGGAACCGTGGCCGGCGGGGTGGAGGGGGCCAATGAACCGGTTACGCTCCGTTCCTTGAGTTCTTTCTGATAGCGCGCGACCAGTGACTTCAGCGTTTCATTGTGCCGCTTGGCATCCTCATATTCGGATTTCATGGCCCGGTTCTGCGCGGTCAACTGCCGGACGCGATCCTCGAGTTCCTTGGTCCGCGCTTCGATGCTTCCCCGCTCCTTGTCCCGGCTGTGCTGTATACGTTCCAACTCATCGTGGGCGGCTTGGGCTTCATTGCCGAATTTGACGTTCAATTCCTTCAGTGTCTTGACCTGCTGCTCCAACGCGCTCTTCTGCGTGCGCATCGTGGCCAATTCAGTCTTGGCGGCATCGCCCTCGGCCACCGCCTCCTGATACTTGCGGTCGCTGACGACACACCCCATGATCGAGAACGCCCCCGCTGCGACAATCGCCGTCATCCACACTGACCTCATGCGAACCTCCCCTTTGTCCTGATCGCCGCCACTTCGCATCGCGGCTGCTTAGAATACGTATTGTAAATGGATACCGGAGATACGAGTCCCGACGTCCTGACCACGGCGTCTTTTCGCACCCCTCCACTGTGTATGCCAAGCCTCAGTCTTTGTCAACAAGTTTGACACCCAGGTTGCCGCTTCTTGATTTTCCGATCATCGGTTTGTTGTGTCCGCTTGACGGAAGAGGGTCACTTTGTGATTATGCAGAGACTTCTCGTCGTACCCTCACAAAAGGAACGCAGATGAATGAATGGGGTCCCGCCCTGGCGGTGATTCTCGGCGTTGTCGAAGGCCTTACGGAATTTCTCCCCGTCTCATCGACCGGTCATCTCATTCTCGTGGGACATGCGCTGGGCTTTACCGGCGATTTGGCCGCCAACGCGGAGATCTCTATCCAGTTGGGAGCCATTCTCGCCGTCGTGGCATATGAGCGGGAAAAGCTCGGAACGCTTCTTTCACGCGCAATGGGCGAACAAGCGGACTTTCGGCGATCGATGCGGATGGCAGGCACCGAATCCTTGATCGTCGCTCTTCGTCGCTCCCTGGCAGCGCATCCGCATCTTTGGTTCCTCATCGGATTGGGCGCGGCGTTTCTCCCTGCCGGTCTGGTGGGATTGGCGACGCACGGTTGGATCAAAGCCCATCTCTTCAGCCCGCAAACTGTCGCGATCACCTCCATCGTGGGCGGATTGATCATTTTGGCGGTCGAAGCTCGCACGAGGAAACCCGATGTACAGCAACTCGAACAAGTCGGCCTGCGCCAGGCTATCCTGATCGGCATAGCCCAATGCGCTTCTCTCATTCCCGGCATGTCGCGCTCGGGCTCGACGATCATCGGCGGCCTGCTGGTGGGCCTTGACCGCAAGGTCGCCACGGAATATTCGTTTTTTCTGGCACTCCCGACGTTGATCGTCGCGACCTGTTATCAGATCTGGAAGTCTCAAGGAGTGTTTCATCAGGCGGACTACGTCGCCTTGGCGATCGGCCTCGCCGTATCCTTTATCGTCGCCTGGATCGTGATCGCGGCCTTTCTGTCCTTCGTCAAGCACCATACGCTGCGTCCGTTTGCCTATTACAGAATCGTCATGGGACTCGCCGTCCTGTATATCTTTGGTCTATAGCCGAACGGAGCCGTCATGACGGATACCGTGCACGTGTTCGACGCCAAAGTGCGCGTGAAACAGGGCCTGCTCCATTTCGACGTCATGACGACCGACGAAGCGACGGCGCTCAAGCTGGCGAAGCGCTATTTGGAAGAATTGGGAGAGGGAGACGTCCCGGTGACCGTAAACGAGTGTCGGTTCTGTCACAGCGAGCCGCTGGTGATGTTTTCAACAGAACAGCAGCGTCAATTTCGCGAACAGGGCGGATTCATCATCCCCATTCCCGACCAGCCGCGCTAACGGGACAGGGACGTCGGGGGAGGATCCGGTTCAGGCAGCGGCGTCTCTTTTCGCTCGAACGCAAAATGAATGATCAGGCAGACGACCCCCACGCTGATGGCGGAGTCGGCCACGTTGAACGCCGGCCAATGGTACATGTCGACGTAGACGTCCAGGAAATCGATCACCTCGCCGAACCGTAGCCGATCGATCAAATTTCCGATCGCACCGCCGAGAATCGCGGCGATGCTCACCTGCCCGATCCAATCTTTCTCGGGCAACCGGGCCAGAATCGTCCCCAGCAGCCCCAATGCGAACAGAGACGTCACGCCGAAGAAGACCATGCGAAAGGCGTTGCTGCTGCCGGCCAGCAACCCGAACGCGGCCCCCGGATTCCGGATGTAGGTTATGCTGAAGAGGTTGGGAACGACCACGATGGATTCATGCAACCGCATGGACTGCATGACCCATTGTTTTGTGACCTGATCCACCAGCACGATCAGGATTCCGAGGAGACCCAGCCCTCCGTAACGGAGCACGGTCGGGCTCACCGCACCGCCTCCACGCAACGGTCGCAGAGTGTCGGATGGTCGGCGAAGGTACCTACTGCGTCACGATAGTTCCAGCAGCGCTCGCACTTCTTTCCCCTCGCCCGTGATTTGAGGATCGCCAAATCGGAAGCAACAGTGGGATCATTAATCAGTCCGACTTGAGAGACGATGAAGAGGGCCGGCAAATCCGCTTCGTAGGGCTTGAGAAATTCATAAACCTGTGGCTTCGCCAATAGCTCGATTCGGGCTTCAAGCGACGAACCGATCTCTTTGCCCTGACGCATTTCTTCCAAGAGTCCCTGAACTTCTACCCGGTATTGCAATAGCCTCTCCCATCTCTGAGCGAGGCCCCTGTCGTTCCACTCGGGCTGTGGATCCGGAAACCGGCTCACGTGCACGCTCTTGGCTTCGAGCGTCCCGTTGAATTGCGCGGACAAGGTTCGCCAAATTTCTTCCCCGGTGAAGCTCAGCACCGGCGCCATCAGCTTGGTCATCGTCAGAATGATCTCGTAGAGAACCGTCTGAGAGCCCCGCCTCAAGGGCGAGTCCTTGCGGAACGTATAGAGCCGGTCTTTCAGAACATCCAGGTAGACGGCGCTCAAATCCACCGAGCAGAAGTTGTTGAGCGCATGATAGATCGCGTGGAATTCGAACTCGTCATAGGCCTTGCGGACTTTGCCCTTCAACTCCTCGAGCCGCAGGAGCGCCCATCGGTCGAGCTCGGGCAACCGTTCGTACGGCACTCGATCCTTCGAGGGATCGAAATCGTAGAGATTGCTCAGGAGGAACCGGCAGGTATTCCGGATCTTTCGATAGGCTTCCACCAGCTGCGCCAAAATGGCGGGGGAAATACGCACGTCATCCTGATAATTCTGCGCGGACACCCACAGGCGCAGGATTTCGGCGCCGTACTGCTTGATGATCTCATGAGGCGCCACGCCGTTCCACGCGGACTTCGACATCTTCTTGCCTTGATCGTCGACCACGAACCCATGAGTCAGAACGGCCTTGTAGGGCGCGCGGCGGTCGGTGATGACGCCGGCGAGCAACGAACTGTGGAACCAGCCTCGATGCTGATCCGAGCCTTCGAGATACAAATCCGCCGGCCACCACTTGCGCGGCTTGAGGACGGCGGCGTAGCTGACGCCCGATTCGAACCAGACGTCGAGAATGTCGTGCTCCTTTTCAAATGCGGTCCCGCCGCACCGCCCGCACGTGGTGCCGGGAGGCAGCAACTCCGACGCCGGCCGTTCGAACCAAATATCGGACCCTCCCGATTCGATCAGCACGGCAAGATGCTCGATGAGAACCGGTTCGGCCATCACCCTGCGGCAGCCGGCGCAGGTAAACCCCGGGATCGGCACGCCCCAGACGCGTTGGCGCGACAAGCACCAGTCGGGCCGATTGGTGATCATGCCGGTGATCCGATCCTTGCCCCAGGGCGGCACCCATTGCACACGATTGATTTCTGCCAGGGTCTCCTGGCGGAGTTCGTTCGTCTCCATGGACACGAACCATTGTTCCGTCGCCCGGAAGATGACCGGACTCTTGCATCGCCAGCAGTGGGGGTAGGAATGGTTCAGGGACCCGTGCCCCAACAGCTTTCCTGTCGATTTGAGCCGCTCCACGATACCCGGGTTGGCCTTGAACACATGCTGCCCGGCAAAACTTTCTACCGCTTCGGTGAACCGTCCCGCGTCGTCGACCGGGGCCAGAATCTCGAGCCGCTCGCCCGGAGAGGCTTTGGCGTTGTACTCCTGGACCAGGATGTAGTCTTCCATGCCGTGTCCCGGCGCGATGTGCACGCAACCGGTGCCCTGATCGAGCGTGACGAAATCGCCCAAGAGGATGGGCGACAGCCCCGTACTCATGGGCCGCTGGGTCTCAAGCCCCTCGAAGCCGTCTTTCCCCTTCTTGACGCCGAGCACGCGAACCTCTTTCAACTCGCAAGCCTTGGCCACACGCTCCACCAGCTTGTCGGCAATGACCAAGATCTCTTCTCCAACCTGCACGAACGCGTAGTCGATATCGGGATGGAGACAGACCGCCTGATTGGCCGGAAGAGTCCAGGGAGTCGTCGTCCAAATCACGACGGCATAGGACGTCCGATCCGCCGAAACACCGTCGTGGCGTCCGGGAAACGACCGGGGAGGATTGACGACGGGAAACTTGACGTAGATCGACGGCGAGGTGTGATCGTCGTATTCCACTTCCGCTTCGGCGAGCGCCGTCTGGTCCTGCGTGCACCACAGCACCGGTTTGAGGCCCTTGTAGACTCCTCCCCGTTCCACGAACTTGCCGAACTCCCGCACGATCGTCGCTTCATAGGCCGGGGTCATGGTGAGATACGGGTGCTGCCAATCGCCGAACGTGCCCAGGCGTTGAAATTCTTCGCGCTGAATGTCGCGGAATTTCTCCGCATATTCCCGGCAGAGCCGGCGGATCGTCATCGCATCGAGCGTCTTCTTCTTTTCACCAAGATCCTTCAGCACCTGATGCTCGATCGGCAGACCATGGCAATCCCAACCCGGGACATACGGCACGTGAAACCCCGCCATGGTTTTCGACTTGACGATGATGTCCTTGAGGATCTTGTTCAGGGCGTGACCGATGTGGATACGGCCGTTGGCATAGGGAGGGCCGTCATGGAGCACATAGCGGGGCCGCCCCTGTCCTGCTTGCTGGACCTGCTCGTACAGGCGTTCTTTCTCCCACCAGGCCAGCAACTCGGGCTCCCGCTGCGGCAGGTTCGCCTTCATCGGGAAATCCGTCTTGGGCAGGTTCAGTGTCGACTTGTAGTCCATGAGAATAGTTCAGTCTTTCATCGGGATAGCGCGAGGGTAGGACTATACCGGAATGACCAGTGGGGCACCAGCCCTGGAGGTTTCCCAGGGATCGTCAAAAACGTCATCTGCAAGGCCGCAGGGAGCGAACGCCCGAGGCGTACGTTTTTGAGTACGTTGGGGGTGGGAGCGACCCGAGAACGACGCAGCGGCGACAGGTGCGTCTCGGCGCGCTGGGGCGGGGCGGGTGAGAAAAACGGTTTTCACGATCCCGCTTAGCTAACGGCCATCATGCGGTCCAGGGCGATTCGTGCCCACCGCTTGTCGTCTTCGGGCACCACGATATGGTTGACGACGTGTCCGTCGGCAAGGTTCTCCATGGCCCAACAGAGATGCGCGCCGTCGATCCTGAACATTGTCGCGCACTGACAGACGGTGGAGGAGAGAAAGAACACCTTCTTGTCGGTCATGTCGCGCTTCAACCGGTTGACGAGATTGAGCTCGGTGCCCACCGCCCAGGTCGATCCCGCGGGAGCCGCGGAGACCGTCTTGATGATGAATTCCGTGGACCCGGAGAGATCCGCCTTGTTGACAACGTCCTCATGGCACTCCGGATGGACGATCACCTTGCCGTCAGGATACTGCTTCCTGAAGTTGTCAACATGCACCGGCTGAAACATCTGATGGACGCTGCAATGGCCTTTCCACAGAATCAGCCTCGCCCGCTTGATGGCCTCGCGGCTGTTGCCCCCGTTCGGCTGGTAGGGATCCCATACGATCATCTGCTCGCGCGGCAGGCCCATCTTGTTCGCCGTGTTGCGGCCCAAGTGCTCGTCCGGGAAAAACAGAATCTTTTCGCGTCTGGCCCAGCACCATTCGATCACGGCACGGGCGTTGGACGACGTACACGTGATGCCGCCGTGCTCGCCGCAAAAGGCCTTCAAGACCGCCGCGGAATTCACGTATACGGCCGGCATGACGGTTTCCTCGACCGGGAGAATGCGCCCCAACGTTTCCCAACATTGGTCGACCTGTTCGATCGCCGCCATGTCCGCCATGGAACAGCCGGCCGCCATGTCCGGAAGAATGACGGTTTGATTCGACCGGCTCAGAATATCCGCCGTTTCGGCCATGAAGTGCACACCGCAAAAAACGACGTAGGGCCGCTCCGACCGCTCGGCCGCGAGCTTGGACAGGAGGAGCGAATCGCCTCGAAAATCGGCGTGCTCGATCACCTCGTCGCGCTGATAGTTATGCCCGAGAATCATGACCCGATCGCCCAGTGCGCGCTTCGCCTGTGCGGTCCGGCGGAACAGTTCCTCGCCCGCGCGTCCCTGATAATCGATGATCGGCTTGGGTAATGTGGCCAGCATGTCCAGACTGTGTCCATCAACCAAAGATGATCATTGTACGACACGCGTTCTCTGACAATCAATGAAACCACCGACGAACCGCTCTGTCCCGATTTCCGGCAGGCCACGAATCAGGCGCTGGAGGATAGATAGACCTAGTCCTATGGGTCTAATAGCACGTTGACTTCAGCCTCGGCGCAGACTACGATTTTGAATCACGAGCTAGGGGTGCCAAAAGGCTGAGAGTCCGCCGGAAGATCTTGGACGGACGACCCTCACAACCTGACCTGGGTAATACCAGCGTAGGGAAGCGGAACAGCAGCAGAAGACGCTGAGGTCTGAGCCGCCCCTACCCACTGGGTGCGGCTTTTTAGTTTGTACTCAATGCGGATCGGACAATCGACGGTGTTTCTGACGAAAGGAATCTCGCCATGTACAAAAACGGCTCCGACAACGGTCACGGCCAGAAGGCGATCACGACAAGTCCTTTTCCCGCCTCGCGGAAGGTCTTCGTCTCCGGAACCCAGCCGGGCGTGCAGGTTCCGATGCGGGAAATCGCCTTGTCTCCGACCAAGTCGATGAAGGGCGAGGCGCCGACGCCCAACGAGCCCGTCACGGTCTACGACACGTCAGGCCCCTACACTGATCCGGCAGTCACGATCGACATTCGAGCCGGGTTGGCCCCGGTCCGTCAGGAGTGGATTCGTTCGCGCGGCGATGTGGAACAACTCCCGGACGTCACCTCGCAATACGGACGCGCACGGGCCGCCGATCCGAAGCTGGCGGATCTGCGCTTCGGGCATGTCCGCAAACCCCTGCGCGCCAAGGCCGGCAAGAATGTGACGCAACTCCACTACGCCCGCAAAGGCGTCATCACGCCCGAAATGGAATTCATCGCGATCAGAGAAAACCAATCGCGCGAGGTCGCGCGCGAGTTGGCGTCCAGGAACGGCCACGGGGGCGGCACCGCGCAGCATCCGGGACAAGCCTGGGGCGCGAACATTCCACGGACCATTACGCCGGAGTTCGTACGGGACGAAGTCGCGAGAGGACGGGCGATTATTCCCGCCAACATCAACCACCCGGAAACGGAACCGATGATCATCGGCCGGAATTTTCTGGTCAAGATCAACTCGAACATCGGAAACTCCGCCGTCGCTTCCTCGATTGAAGAAGAAGTCGAAAAAATGATCTGGTCCATCCGCTGGGGCGCCGACACGGTCATGGACCTCTCCACGGGAAAGAACATTCACGAAACACGGGAGTGGATCATCCGCAATTCGCCGGTTCCGATCGGCACCGTGCCGATCTACCAGGCGCTCGAAAAGGTGGGCGGGAAGGCGGAAGACCTGACCTGGGACATCTATCGGGACACGCTCGTCGAGCAGGCCGAGCAGGGCGTCGACTATTTTACGATCCATGCCGGCGTCCGCCTGGCCTATGTGCCGTTGACCGCGCGGCGCATGACCGGCATCGTGTCGCGGGGCGGCTCGATTCACGCCAAGTGGTGTCTCGCCCATCACCAGGACAACTTCGCCTACACGCACTTCGAGGAAATCTGCGAGATCATGAAAGCCTACGACGTCTCGTTCAGCCTGGGAGACGGTCTGCGGCCGGGCTCCATCGCCGACGCCAACGACGAGGCGCAATTCGCGGAGCTCGAGACCCTGGGTGAACTGACGAAGCTCGCCTGGAAGCATGACGTGCAAGTGATGATCGAGGGGCCGGGTCACGTACCGATGCACCTGATCAAGGTCAACATGGAAAAACAACTGCAGGCCTGTCACGAAGCGCCGTTCTATACGCTCGGCCCGCTCACGACCGACATCGCCCCCGGCTACGACCACATTACGTCGGGAATCGGTGCGGCCATGATCGGATGGTACGGATGCGCCATGCTCTGCTATGTCACCCCCAAAGAGCATCTGGGCCTGCCAGACCGCGAAGACGTGAAGGCCGGCGTCATCACCTATAAGATCGCCGCCCATGCGGCCGACCTGGCCAAGGGTCATCCGGGTGCGCAGATCCGGGACAACGCCCTGTCGAAGGCGCGGTTCGAGTTCCGGTGGGAGGACCAGTTCCATCTGTCCCTCGATCCGGACACTGCCGAGCAGTTCCACGACGAAACACTCCCGGACAACGCAGCCAAGGTGTCCCACTTCTGCAGTATGTGCGGTCCGCATTTTTGCTCCATGAAGATCACCCAGGACGTGCGGGACTATGCCGCCAGCAAGCACGTGTCCGAGCAGCAAGCCATCCAAATCGGAATGAAGGAAAAGTCGGAGGAATTTCGAAAAACCGGATCTGAAATTTACCGGTAGCACGAGATCCGAATATGAATGCTCAAACAGCCTTCCGACAAGGCCGCAGGGAGCGAGGCACCGAGACGTACTGTTGTTAGGTACGTTGAGGGGAACGAGCGACTGAGAACGCAGTTGGAGGCTGTTTTCAGCATTCGCTGAAGGGAGCATACGATGGGTAAGCCGAAGCCGGCCCCGCTGAGAGAACGAGACATCACCAGACAGATCGCCCGGGAGTACTACAAGGAATTCGATCAACTCATCGAAAGCGACGTCATCATCGTCGGTGCCGGACCATCCGGATTGATCTGCGCGCACGATCTCGCCGACATGGGATTCAAAACGGTCATCGTCGAGCAGAATCTCTCGCTCGGCGGCGGCTTCTGGCACGGCGGCTACCTGATGAACAAGGCGACGATCTGCGCCCCGGCTCATAAGATCCTCGATGAGATCGGTGTTCCCTGCAAGAAGATCAAGGACTGCGACGGCATGTACATCGTGGATCCGCCGCATGCCACCGGCGCGCTGATCGCCGCGGCCTATCGTGGCGGCGCGAAAATCCTCAATCTCACCCGGGTCGTCGATCTGGTGCTCCGCCGTGACGGGGCATTGGAGGGAGTGGTCGTCAATAATACGACCGCGGAGATGGCCGGCCATGATCTCATCCACGTCGATCCGATCGCCCTGGAAAGCAAGGTCGTCGTCGATGCCACCGGACACGACGCGGTCGTCGTCAACCTGTTGCATAAACGAAGCCTCTATACGGAGGTGCCGGGCAACGGCGCGATGTGGGTCGCGCGCTCGGAAGAAGACGTCATGGACCATACCGGCGAAGTCTATCCCAATTGTTTCGTGGTGGGCTTGGCCGTATCCGCCGTCCATGGCACTCCGCGCATGGGCCCGGCCTTCGGATCTATGCTACTATCCGGTCGTTACGGGGCGGAGTTGATCAAGAAGAAACTGAAGCAGGAGTAGGAGCTTATAGCAAATAGCATATGGCCAAGAGCAGGAGTGACGGCTTGCGCTCACCTCGTCTTGCGCCTACGCTATATGCCATACGCCATCTGCTCTTAGACATGGCCATGGATGTTCAAGACTTCTTAATACAAGGCGACGGCCGGGAAGAGGACAAACGGGAAGCCTGGTGTCTCTTCCAGCAGGCGTACGAGCGGCAGATGAAAGGCGAATTGGAAGAGGCTGTGTCGCTCTATCGGAAATCCTTGTCCACGCACCCGACGGCGGAGGCGCACACGTTCCTGGGTTGGACCTACAGCTTCATGGGCCGGCTCGACGACGCCATCGACGAGTGCCGCATGGCCATTGCGCGGGATCCGGACTTCGGCAACCCCTACAACGATATCGGCGCCTATTTGATCGAGAAAGGCCAATTCGACGAAGCGATCCCCTGGTTTCAGAAGGCGATGCAGGCGAAGCGCTATGAGAGTCCCGCCTTTCCTCATCTGAACCTCGGCAGGGTCTACGAGAAGAAAGGCCAGTGGACCGATGCGATCGAATCCTACAAGCAGGCCCTGCTCCTGAATCCGGACTACGTCCTGGCCAAGAAATCGCTGGGCCGTTTGATCAGCATGCTCAATTAAGTTGTGAGTTCTTAAAACTAAAAACTTTTCTCTTATGCCTCAAGCAAGCCCGAAGACCATATTGGTTGCCGTGACGGATATTTTTTTCTACACGAAGGTCCGCGATGCGCTGCTGCCGAGCGGATACAAACTTGAGCGTGCCAGGTCTCAAACCGACGTGGCGGAAAAGGCGCTTCTTGCCGGACCATCGGCGGTGATTCTCAACATGAACGATGAAACCTTGAATGCCTTCCAGGCCTTGGAGACCCTGAAGTCCGATGCACGGCTCAAGGCAATCCCGGTCCTGGCGTTTGCGAATCATGAAGAAGTGGACACCTGGAACCGCGCGAAAGCCCTTGGTGTGACGAAGATCGTGTCGCGCAACGAATTCTCGTCCCGCACAAAAGACCTGCTCGAAGCAGTCGCAGGCTCCGCGGCATGAAACACTCTCGGGTACATGACCTTCACCAACAACTCGGCGCCGTGTTCGAGGAGGCCGCCGGCTGGGAGATGCCGTCGCACTATGGCGACGTTGATGCGGAGCATCGCGCCGTACGTCAATCGGTCGGCATCGCCGACCTCTCGCACCGAGGCAAGGTTCGGGTCACGGGCGAGGACCGGACCAAGTGGCTTCAGAGCGTCATCAGCAACGACATCCTTCCCCTTCAACCGGGCCAAGGCCGGTATTCGAGCTTCCTGACGCACAAAGGCAAAATGCTCACCTATTTCCGCGCCTATGTGCTGGCCGACGCGGTCATGCTGGAGGACGTCGGCGAAATCGGCGAGACGACTTACGGCGCGTTGCGGAAATTCCTCCTCTACGGCACCAAGGCCAAGATGGAGAACTGCGCCGAGAGTTGGGGGCTGCTGCTCGTCAGCGGTCCAAAAGCCGCGTTGACGGTGAAGTCCGCCTTTGGAACGGACGTGGCGGATCTGAAGCCGGTGAACTTTGTCCCCGCGACAATTGGAGGGCAGTCTGCCCTGATCGTGCGGACAGAGGAAACGGGCGAAGAGGACTATGAAATTCTGCTGCCGGTTGACGGACTGGCCGCAGCCTGGGAACGGCTGCTGCAGGCCGGCAAGGCCTATGGGATCAAACCGGTCGGCAGCCAAGCCCGTGAAGCGCTCCGCATCGAAGCCGGCATTCCCAAAGCCGGTCCCGAGCTCAACGAAGAAGTTGTCCCACCTGAAGCGAACCTGGAAGGCAAAGCGTTCAGCCTCACCAAGGGATGCTACCCGGGACAGGAAGTCGTCGCGCGGATGGACACTTATGGCAGCGTGCGCCGGCATCTCGTTGGGCTCATCGTGAAAGATGCTTCGGTGCCCCCGAAGGGCGCGAAGCTCTACAGCGGCGATCGGGAAGTGGGCTGGATCAGCAGCGCCGTATACTCGTCTCAGATGAACTCCGTCATTGCACTCGGCTTCCCGCTCAGGGATTTCGCCTCACCCGGAACCACCCTTGCCGTCGAAACAGACGGCCGACGGCACGACGCCACCGTCCACACTCTGCCCTTCTACCAAAAGAAATAATTGTTTCATCCGTCTCGAACCTTTCCTTCCCAATCAGTTAGCCATCAGAAGTATTGAAGTTTGTCATTCCCGCGGAAGCGGGGATCCAGGCGAGGTCTTCTCCTTAGCACTGAGTCTTGAGAGAGCCTGGATGCCTGCTTTCACGGGCATGACGAAAGAGGAAGCTGACCCGCTACCTACGAGACGGAAGCATTGCCAGGCAAGCAACTTTACACTGGACTTGCCCTCTCCGCTTGCTGAAACACTTTGCAATACTGCACGAGTAGCCTGCAGCAGACTTAATAGTTGGGTATCTATGCACGTCTTTATAGACGCCAACATTCTTCTTAACTTCTTCCACTTCACGAAAGAAGAGATAGATGCTCTAAGTAATGTCTTTGCCTCACATGAGCATGGCGCAGCAACCGTTCACCTCACAGAGCAGGTCTGTGATGACTATACATGGCGATTCCTGATTATCAGTCCGTTATGCTCCCGCTTCTTCGTTTCGCCTCAGACGGAAACGAGCATACATTGCGCGAAGCGGTCGAAGAGTTGGCCGAACAATTGAAGCTCACTGAAGAAGAGCGAAAAGAGCTTTTGCCTAGAGGGTCGCAGTTCACCTTCGCAAATCGTGTGGGCTGGGCTCGCACCTATATGAATAAGGCTGCTTTGTTGGAATCCACACGTCGCGGATACTTCCGCATCACGCAGCGCGGTCGGGAAGTCCTTGCGAAAAAGCCAACAGAGATAAACGTCAAGTTTCTAGACCAACTCCCGGAATTCATAGAATTCAGGACAAAACAACGGGAACCAGAGCAACCCACACAGGTCATCAAAACCGAAGACCTTCAAACACCAGGCGAGCTTCTCGAAAATGCCTATCAGGACAACTGACGCTTACGCATGACCCGGGAACTTCAGCACAATTCAGGCTCCAATTGGGGTTACACCGATTAGGGTGATTGGACTTCTTGACACTGTATGAAACGTCGATCCTATCGTGCGCGTGCTCAACTTGCGGTTATCACCAATCTTTGCCCAGGACTTAGTTATGTATCCTCCGAGGAGATCATCGTGGCACTGAAGGCTTGTCAACAAAACGATCAGGAGTCTTTTCTTAGGCTCCCGACTCTATTTCCCGCTTTGTAGTCCAGCACAAAAGTGACTCGCCATGAGCCGACTTCTGCGGTTCCCGAGTTCGGTCAAGCGAGATCCAGCGATCAAGACGTGGATGCACGAGCACTCTGATGAATTGGGGGCGATCGCGCAGCGCTGGTTTGAGGTCATGCGGGGCTGCGGAGAGGACGTTCGAGAGTTATTGCATGACGGCCATCCGACGGCCTGTGTCGGTGACGCCGGATTCGCCTATGTCAACGCCTTCAAGGCTCACGTCAATGTCGGGTTCTTTCGCGGCGCCGAAATCCCCGATCCCCACCGTCTGTTGGAAGGCACGGGCAAGTTCATGCGCCATGTGAAGCTCGGGCCTGAACGTGATGTCGATGTCGCGGCCTTAATGAAGCTCATCGAAACGGCATACACTGATATAAAGCGGCGGCTGAAGGCGGAGTAGTAGTTTGGGTAAGTGCTGATAGTCACCGAATCGACACGGTCCCTGACACCCAAGTGTCTTTTCGTTTCCGGCTAAGTTCCGCCGGATTCGCGAACGTATTTTCTGGGACGCGCCCCTAGGAGGCGTCGGTGCAGACTGGTTCGGGGATGCAATGGGACACACCCTCGCTGTAGCGGACGCAGAGGTAGCCGGCCGGACAGGGATGATCCGGGCTGCATTGGCCGCTGACGCAACGGCCATAGTCGACTTGCTTGCCGTTCGGACAAGACACGGAACGAAGGCAGAAACTGCCCATCCGGCAATCGTGTTTTGCGGTGAATCCGGAATCTCGCCAGACGCAGGGCTCTCCGGGGTTTTTCCCGGTACAGGACGTGAGCAGGAGAACGCTGAAGAGACACGATCCGGTCCATGGCGGGAGTCTTAGCATGGGTGCGCTACCGTTCCACCAGTTCAACTCGACGGTTCTTGGCGCGCTCACCATCGGAGCGATTCGCCGCCACCGGCGCCAGCGAAGCCACGCCGTGCGGCTCCAGCCGGGCCGATGCAATTCCGTATTCCTTCACCAGCGCATCGACGATCGCGCGGCCGCGGTCTTGTGAGAGTTTGAGGTTGTGGCTGAAGGCGCCGGTCGAATCGGTGTGGCCGACGACGTAGACGTTCAGCTTCGGACGGGCTTTCAACAGTTTCGCGATTTCCACGAGCGCGGGTTTGGACTCCGGTTTCAGCACGGCCTTGTCGTGATCGAAGTACAGGCCGTACAACGCCACCTTGCCGTATTGATCGATGCCCTTTCCCATCGCCTCCGCATCGATCGTGACCAGACCTGTCTCGGCCTCACCTGCCTCGATCACGTCGATCAGATACGTCACTCGGTCGGCGCGCTGCTGCGTGACGCCGATCGCTACGTAGACCGTCATTCCGGCCTGCATCTTCTGCCCCGCAAGAAACGCGCTGCCGCCCGATGTGGCCGTCCCGTGCAACAACTCCACCCCGGCTCCCGGGGGCAGCGTATTCGCGGCATAATAAATCGTGAGCCAATTCCTCGAACCGATTTCCGGCGAAACGCTTTGCCCCGCCTGAAACCCGTCGGCCATCAATTTGAATCCGGCGTCGTTTAGTGCCTTCTTGTAATTCGCGTACACGTCCGCATGCGTGCGTTCGCCGGACAATTCATAATAAATCCGCGTCACCTTGCCCGTGGTTTCCACCCAGTCGTCGATCTTCCGGTATCCGCCGACCGTTGCGACGCCGATCTTATAGGGCATGAACGTCTGGACGTCGTACCATTTGATGACGGATTGGGGGTAGCGCGTCAGCATCGGATGATCGTGTGCGCCAGTCACATCCTGGGCCCAGACCGGTTGACCGAGACCGATCGACAGCAACAGCACCGCAAGTCCGACTCGCTTCATCACGTCTCCTTTCGCTGAGCGAACACCGGCTGCTACGACGAGAGCAGCCTTTCCGATAGCCACATCGATGTCGGACCCCGCACCGCTTCACCGCTCCCACACGTCGTCAGCTGCGCCCTTCTTACCTTCAGTCCTGCGTGAAATCAATCGACTCCGTTTTTTTCCCTTTCGCTTTACATACTCTCGTCTCCCACACGTCACCGCAAAAGGACGGCAGGAGCCGATCCGCGGCGCAAGAACAGCTCTGGATCCACTCTATTTCATCTGGCGGTGCAGAGCACTGGTCACGACGGAACCTGCGGACAGCCGGCCGTGAATGCTCACCGTAGATATTGAAGCGTTTCTCGCAGCCGGTCGCAACATCGCAATGAAGGTCCCGCGTTTGGAAGCGAAAATTCTTCCCGCAAACCCTACAGCGAAGCGGTGCATAGAAGTGGCGTGGACCATGCTTGACAGAGGTTCCGTAAGTCCAGATAGTGTCGGCGACTTTGTGACACCGCGGATCAAGACAGTGTCGTGGATTAGGCTGCCAGACCGCGAGCCCATTTCGCAGCTCAGTTAATGGTTAGGCATACACTGCAGGGTCGGTAACCCTAGGAGAATCCAATGCCATCTTATCCAATGGCAATACTTAAGTTCACTTGGTCTGATTCGCCGTGGACAAATGATATCCCAAACAATCTTACATACACCGATGCAGTAATTAACCGCTTGTTTCTGCCGTTCTCGTGGCCCGGAATAGCGGGGTACTGGCAGCAATGCAGTTTCGCCACGATTAATTTAGAGGGCAACCAGATATTTCCATGGCGCAAGCTTGACAACATGACTGCCCCGACTATGCCGGGGCAGTACAGCCGCGGCCAAGTGATCGCGCAGGCGGTAAAGCAAGCGCAAGATGAACGGTGGCCTCTCGACCAATTCGTCGGTATCGTCGTTTGGGTCGCACCATCGGCGAACAATCCTCAAGACGCCGGGTCCGGAGCATCTCGCTTACAAGGAAAATGGTCCTGGGCTGTTCTATACGAGGGCAGCAATCACGATTTCTACGCACACGAATTTGGTCATGCGTTAGGGTTCGAGCACACGTGGGGACCCGGTACGTCGATTGTACCTCCGACGGTGCAACCGTATAGCGATCCTTATTGTGTAATGGCTGCCCAGAATTATCTGGGCACCAACCCAACATCCGCAATACCTGCAGATCCTCACGGACCTCCAAATGGAGACGCATATTGGAAGAGCATGGCGCCAATGCCGGCAGCGGCGACGCTGTACCAGAAAGTGCCGGAATTTGCGTCTTCTCACCATGTTTTCAAGATTGGAACGATAACCGCGAACTGGCAGCGCTCCGTAACGTTGCGAGCGCGCGATGTGCCGCAAGGCAATGACCCGGTGTTGGCGGTCGCGCAGGCGGGCCCGGGCGTTACGGGAGGGCGACTTGCATACCTCATTGAGCTGCGGCGCACGAAGGACTGGGATCGGGGCATCGGAACGACGAAGCTGCCACCTTCGAATCCGCCGCCCCCGGCCGGACTGGTGATTCACTCGCTGCAAAATCTCGATGAGTTCCCCAACGGCACATTTGACCTCGAAACAAATCCGAAGGTCGTCTACGAAGGCAACTTTCCACTTCCACTGACCGGCGGCGACGCGGACTGGCACTCGAATAGTGGTGATTTCGTGGTACGGGTCGACAAGGCGGCTGACGATTTAAGCTGGGTCGAACTGACGGTGGGTGGAGCCAACCTCCGGGTAGCGAGTGCCGTAACAGTCGACGTGGCTTTCGGAGGCAGCAGCGAGCTCGCGGAGGAAGGAGTCGAAAAAGACGTACCGGTCTTTATCTGCGGCAGGGGGGACTACCGTTTCTTTATTGACCATCAGTACACGCAACTCACATGCACGGCGACGGCATTCGGCTATGACAACCCTCAATTCTCCTGGCAGCTCAACGGCCTCACGGTCAGTACTACCACCATGCCCGTGCCAGTCACGGCAACCTTCCCGCGCCCGAAAAGCGAGACGAAAGAGTTTCGCAATGCAACCCTTGCCTGCGTGCAGTCTGCGAATACGCTCGTACTGACGGCCAACCCGAAGGATGGAAACTACAGCCTGGAGATTCAGGCGACCGTCACAGAGGGAAACTCGATAGTAAACCCGGCACCTCCAAGCTCCGGCAAAACCTTTAAGAAAGTGGAGACAATTCTGATCAGGTGGGAAGAACAGTACTACAACGATCTAAAAGCCTGCATCAAGCGTGTTCGCGACATAAACCAGCGCTATTCGAAAAGCCGCTCCTGGCCACGTTTTGATCCAGGCGATCCGCTTCCAAGGGTGCGCTTAGTTCTTGATCTCATGCAGCGCGATCTGAGGAATACGAATCCCATTTTGAGCGAACAGCTTGATCGAGTCATTGCGGTATTTTCCCAAAAGCGGGTTCGGTGAAATCGTATGCAGCAAACAGGAGCCACCACTGCCCAACCATTGCATTAACTCAGACTACCGACTACGCTGCGTTTCGTTGGCAACCGGTTATGCAGGACGTTGAGGCTGCGGCGCGCCCCATCCGGTCGACACACCTTATGCGAATGCCCATCGGTCCTGAAAGCTGCTCGAGACAGTCTTCTACGACGTCCTGGACCGCTGCCAGGTGGACATCTATGCAAAAGCCGGCGATCGGGTGCAGTCAAGTTGGCTACATAGGTGACCTCCGCTGCCCCTAATCTGAACCCGAAAGGAGCTGCGATGAACATCGGGCTTACGTCGTTCAGGTGTGCTGCGATGCTGCTCGCGCTGTGGCCGGCTCCCGCACTGACAGAGGCGCAAACGCCGCGCCAGCAGGCCGAGCAGGAACTGACGCGCAAGGCGCCGAACGCCGGTCTGCAGGCCTGCTCGTTGATTACGAGTGCCGACGTCAAGAATGCCACCGGCCGCGATCCGTTTGTCGACGCCGAGCCCGCCGGCCAGGGCGGCTGGATGTGCAACGTCGGCATAGGCGAACTGAAGGTTTATTCGGGCCCCAAATCGTGGGAGACGTGGGAGTCCACGCTGAAGAGCTTCAAGATGGACAAGGAGCCGCGGACGCCGGCCCAGGGATTCGGCGAGCGTGCGTACTTCCTCTACCCCAAGCCGGCGAACAAATACCAGAGCAACGTCGCGGTCTTGGTTACGAAGTCGGGCAATCACACGCTCGTGCTGTCGCTCGACGCGCCAGGCGGCAAGCCGGCCGAATCGATGCGCCCAGCGCTCGAATCGCTGATGAAGACGATCCTTTCACGGCTGCCTTGAGAAGGTCGCTCGGTGAGAATACACTAACGAGGTCGCCGTCGAGAAGCACGGGGGCAAGCCCGTCTTTACAATCACTCACCACCACACCAAACTCTCCAAGCCATGAGAACGCAATACTACACCGCTGCGAGCCTCGACGGCTTCATCGCGACATTGGATGACTCGTTGGAATGGCTCTTCCCTTTGGGGGACATCAACGAAACGAGCTATCCGGCGTTCATCACTCAGGTCGGTGCACTCGCGATGGGCTCAGCAACCTATCAATGGATGTTGCGTCACGTCGTCAAGCCGGATTCGACGCCTCCCGGTGAGTGGCCGTACACGCAGCCGACATGGGTCTTCTCCCATCGCGAGCTTCCGGGTGTATCAGGCGCAGACATTCGGTTTGTGAACGGTGATGTCCGCCCCGTTCATGAACACATGAGTGCGGCCGCGAAGGGCAAAAATCTCTGGCTCGTCGGCGGCGGTGAACTTGTTGGACAGTTCTACGACGCAGGCCTCCTCGACGACGTGATCGTCCAAATCGGCTCGGTCACGCTTGGCTCCGGGAAGCCGTTGCTCCCGCGCCAGATCAGTGCTCCGCCTCTCAGACTTGTGTCGGTCCGCCAGTGCGGCGAGGGATTCGCGGAGCTGCGGTATGAGGTTCGTGCGCGCCCTTAGGCGAGCGGACCGGCTCCGAGGCGCCAACGTGCAGCGGTCACTGTCGGCGTGTTGCCGCCACGAACTGGAACACGATGTTGGGAGGCCATTGTGGAAGCAGACGAGATACGTTCGATCATAGAGAAGTGGGCTGCGGGCGTCAGGGCGCGCGACATCGATGCGGTGCTGAGCCGACACTCGCAGGATGTGCTCGTGTTTGACGTCATAGGCCCCGTCCGCCTGCAGGGGCTGAACGAGTACCGAAAGACTTGGCTGGAACAGTTCTTCCCTTGGCACGGGGGAACCGGCCGTTTCGAGTTGGTCGATCTGAAGGTGTCAGCCGGCACCGATGTCGCGTTCGCCACGGCGCTGCTCGAATGCGCAGGGACTGAGGACGAAAAGACAGTCGCATTCACACTGCGGCTGACGGTCGGCCTGGAGAAGCGCGACGGCCAGTGGACTGTTGTTCACGAGCACCACTCACAGCCGCTGGACTTCGACACCGCCCGCATCGGAGCGGAGTGATAGGGGGGGTAATTGCGGCCACTCCGAACGCCGTCGTCGTGCCGCAGACCGCACTTCGACAGCTAGGAGGCAACTGCGCCTCCCCCATCATACGATCAGGTCACACGCTTCTTCGTCCCTGAAGATTACCTTTCCGGATTCCTGGCCGCCGAGACCGCCCGTGCAAAGGTGAGCAGACTGGTGCGCTCGTCCTCATCCAGCGCCAGCAGGAGATGCGTCTCCTCCGCGTGCATCAGGCGCAGGCTCAGGAACGGCTCTTCGCGGCGTTTTTCCCGGTTATCCCACATCGCGTCGATCACTTGGACCTTGTCGAGTTGCCCGACCGACAGCACGTCGTAGCGAAAGTACGAGTCGCCGATGACGATGTCGAACACCACGTTGCCGGCCGTGAGGAGGACCAGATTGAAGCGCCCCTGGTCCTCGTATCCTTCCGGGAGAAACTTGTTAATGTGACACAGCGCCACTTTGCGGTCGCCCAATGCGGCGCGGATCTTTTCTTTGAGCGCCGGGTAATCGATCTGCAGCGCCTTCTCATCGGGGTTCGTGGCCCCTACCGCCGCCGCCTGTGCTTTCTCAAAAATTTCATCCGCCGACATCAACCCTGCCATTTTGTTCTCCTTTGGCAAACCGTGAAACAGGCGGCCGGCGCCGCTCTCGCATCGCTTGGAGATTCGACATACGAAAAGAGCATGCCTCAGTCTCCTGCGGTTTACCGGCGCCTGCCTGAACGGCCCGCGTCTTATGGTGTTCGAATCCTCTTGTTCAACCTCTTTATCGATGGTGCTGCCGTGCACGGACCGCTCGAATGACGCCGAGAATTCCCAAGGCGGCCCAGGCAAACTCCAAGAGAATGAAACCGGCCCGGCCATCGGCGATCGCGACCACCCCCAAGAGTAACGATCCCACGATGTTCAGGGTAAGGTAGCCGGAATGGAGCTCGTGCCAGATACCGCTCTGATTGAGCCCGTAGGCCGCCAACACCATCAACGCCCCGACCACCGAAATAAGCTGTAGCAGCATGAATGAGCGATACTGCCCGTCACTGGTCCGCAAAGGTGGTTACCGTAACCGGTTGGCCGCCGGGAATGCAAGGGTCTTGGTCAGTGAGCTTGCACGCGGTGGGAGAAGCGAGTCTTGCCTGTATCGTCGACGAACGCAACCTCAAACGCCTCGGCGGTGACTCGAACGAGTCCGAAATTGGCGTATCCCCCGTCGTTGAGCAGGACGGTCGGATGGAGACCTGGATTCGGCGGCGTCATGCGACCGAATCGTGCCGACAGCGGCCCCGCCACGAATTCGTGAAAATCTACCCGGCCGTCTCCGTCCGGGTCATAGGCATTGGCTTGGACATAGTGGACGTCGCCCGCAAGGAACACGACGTTCTTGATCCGGTCCGCCAGGATCCGATCGACGATGACCTGCCGTTCTCGTTCAAAACCGGTCCCGTCTGACCCATTGGCCAATCCGCCCGCCCATCCGTCATAGCCGGGCGAGGCGCCGCCGCCGCCTTTGGGAATCGAAAGAGGATCGCTCGTGACCACGGCTTTCCACGTCGCGGTAGACGCGCGCAACCCGTCAAGCAACCAGGCCAACTGAGCCGCCCCGAGCATCGTCTTGGCCGGCCCGTCCGGTTCAGAATTCCTGCTGCGATACTGTCGAGTATCGAGGATGAAGAGTTCGAGGTTCGCGCCGTAGCGCACACTGCGATACAGTCGATCGGGATCGCCGGACTGTGTCGCGATCGGCCAATATTCCCGAAGCGCTTGACGCCCGGCAGCCATCCGCGGTTCGTACGGGCCGGCAAAATTGTCCTTTACTTCATGATCGTCCCAGATCACGTATACGGGGACACGGCTCAACAGTCTTCGCAAGGCCGAAGCCCCTCGTTGGTACCGATGCCGCAACCGATATTCCGGAAGATTCGTGGCTACGAAACCGGCTCCCGGTTCGTTGGGCGGAGCCGAGCAGATCCCGTCGGCGTAGACGGTGTCGCCGAGAAAGACAAAGAAATCGGGATGCTGCGCGGCGATCACGTCGAAAATCGGATAGCCGGCCTCGCCCTGCCGGCACCGTTCCTGGCCTCCCAAATCGCCGCTCCACGCAAACGACAGCGGCACGGATTGCGCGGGGTCCGGCAACGTCGTCACCTCGCCGGTTGCCGCCAGGGAGCCGCGCATCGGCGCTGATGCCTGTTCGACGGAATCGACGAGAACGCGGTATCGATATCGCGTGGCGGGGTCCAGTTGTTCCAGCGGGACCGACAAGGTAAAGTCGGTCTCGGGCCTTGTGATCAGGATCGGGGTCTGCCACACGACCGGTCGCACCGACGCCATGGCACCCATTTTCTGCCAATCGTCAAGCGGCGCCCACAAGACCTGCACCGCTTTCGGGCCGTCCGTGCGCAGCCACAGCACCGCCGACTGACCGGTCACATCTCCCACCGCCAGCCCTTCGGGCAGCAACGTTTCTTTGAGCGTCGTGGTCTGAGGAAGGGAACGGTCCGGAGGGAGTGCTTCACGGGAGGCCGGCGTGCATGAAGCCAGCGCCGCAAGGGCCGCGAGACACAGAGCCTGAAGCTTCGGCGGCTTGATCATGGACACATGGCCGGATCGGACTGGGGCATCGTCAAACCTGTCCGGTGGTTGAAAAGTCGGCCACCGGTCGTGCATACTGCCTTCTCTTAAGAGGCACGACGTGAGCCAACTCCACTGCATCATTCAAGGCTGCCAAGGGAAGGTCTACGCTCCCGCCGGCACGCACAACGTCTGCAAGGAACATTTTCTCCATTATCTCACCTGGCGCCGACGCAAGGGCCCTCAGATGTTTTTGACCTATGCCGGCATGACCATGGAACAGCGAGACGTGATCGTCGCGGAATGGCAACAGACCGTCCGCGCCGTCGAGCCTCCCGCCGCTTCAAGCCAAAAATCCTAAGCAGGATATTGAAAAAGTCCTCCAGCGGCGTTCTCGCGTCGCTTCCGACTCGATCAGCGTCATGCCCGGCCCTGTGTTTTCCAGGATCAAAAACAGGTTTTCAACAGCCTGCCAGTCCCCCTCATCCGAAAACGCACGATTACTCGACTACCGCACTGCCGTGGTGATGCGTCATCAACCATTCGTCGCCGATGCGCTCGAACAGGTTGGTCGCAAGCACGCGCATATGCCGCGGCTCGTCCGACTGCTGGCTGGTGATGTTCTCGACGCAGATGACCCAGGCGATGTCCCCGGCCACCTGCACGGTTACGTCAGTGAGATCGAACTGCATGGAGAATGTATTGTTGAAGATCAGCACCCAGGAATCGCGGACAGCCCGCCATTCGGTGCGCAGTGTCCACCCCGGATGGATGCACGTGACGTACTCCAGGTGGGCCCACACCTCGTCCATCTTGGCGATATCCAACGAGCCGAAGGCTTCGTAAAATCGCTCGTTGGCCTTGGTCACTTCTTCGATTCGCTGCTGGATCACGACGTCCTCTTCGACATGGCCCATCATACTGGAAACCGTCACGGAGCGCGAATCGGCGTTCCGCGTTGGCGTTATGCGTTGGCGAAGCGCTCCATTCGGCGGTGGACCACCCAGACGCCGGCCAGAATCAGCGTAATCCCCGCCACCTCGACCATCCCGACCGATTCGCCGAGAATCAAGGCGGACAAAGCCACCGCAGCGACCGGAGTCAGATTCCCCAGCACGGACGCGCGGGACGGTCCGATACCCTTCACTCCGTACAGCCACGCCTGCTGGGCGACGGCGGTCGCGAACACGATCAGATATCCGAGGGCTACCCAATCATTGACGCCGACGGATGCCCAACCCGCCTGGGATACTTTGCGGTCCGTCCACAAGAGCGGAATCTGAAGTCCCGTCGCCACCGCCAGCGTCGTCCAATTGACGGTCAAGGCCGATATCCTGTCCATGACGGCTCGACTCCCGATGCTGTACAGCGCCCAGCTGACGACACCGAGAAAGACCAGGAGGCTGCCGAGAAGCGGCCGCTCCCCCGCCGCCTGAAAACCCGCCACGGAGACGAGCGCGACTCCCATAAATGACAACAGACTTCCGCCCAGGACCACGCGCAAGGGCACGTCTTGAATCAACACCGCCGACAGGAGCGCGGTCACGACCGGCGCGGACCCGATAATGACGCCGGCCACGGCGCCGCTCACGTAATTGAGGCCCATCAGGATCAACAGATGATTGCCGAGGACCCCGAGCCCGAGCCAAAAGAGGACGCGGACATCCGCCGTCGTCAGGCCGGCCAATGAGCGTTCCTGCCACCACCATGTGAGCAGTAAAATCACGAGCCCTCCGATATCACGCAGCACGGAGGCCTCAACAGCGGAAAACCCGCTCAGGGCGAGTTTTTGCGCCACGATCGAGCCGCCCCAGAGCACCGCGGCGGATATGATCGCGCCATAGGCGAGTCCGACGGATGGATTTGACATGGATAAGGGGATACAACCCTTCCCACCGGTCGTCAAGGATTTTCCCGGGGCAATCGGTCTCACGATGCCGTTCGATCGGGGCGATCAAGTCGGCCCACCTTGATCACCCGAGTGGGAACGGCTCATACTCTGCCCGGTGCGAGGGTGACGATATATGGCGTCTGGGAGGACTGAGCTGTGACCAACGAATGGTGGCGAATCGGCGCTATCCTGCTGCTGATTTCGATCCTGTTCGTCCTGGATATCTATGCTCCTCTAGGATTCGCAAACCATTTTCTCTATGCGCTGGTCGTCGTGCTTGCAATCGGATCGAAGATTCGATGGCTCATGTCGGCAACCGCCGCCCTGAGCACCGCGCTGACCGTCCTCGCCATCCTTCTCAGCTTGAATTCCCCGGATCTGCCGCTCTGGATTCCGATCGGCAATTGTCTCTTTACCATCATCATCATCTGGGTCGTGGTCTGGTTCGCCCAGAAGCGCCGGCAGGCCGAGGCCGCGCTGCAAAAAGCCAATGAGCGGCTCGAGGAGAAGGTCATCGAACGGACCAGACAGCTCGCCGGTGTCAATGAGGCACTGGTGTCGGAGGTGACCGAGCGCATGCAGACCGAGCATGCGTTCCGGCTTTCGGAAGGACGTCTAGCCGGCATTCTGGATATCGCCCAAGACGCGATCATTCTGATCGAAGAGGACCGGTCCATCTCGCTCTTCAATCAAGGAGCATCGCGATTATTCGGTTATAGCCCGGAAGAAGTCCTCGGACGACCGGTCGAGCTGCTGTTGCCCGCTCGCTACCGGCTCCATCATCCGTCCAATATCCAGGCCTTCGCATTCGGACCCGAGTCGGCACGCCCCATGGCCGAGCGGCGCGAGGTCTTCGGCCTGCGGAAAGACGGGAAAGAATTCCCCGCCGAAGCCAGCATTTCGAAGCTTACCATCGGCGAAAAGACGACCTTTACCGTGATCCTGCGGGATATCACCGACCGCCAGCAGACCGAACAACAGCTGCAGTCGCTGACGGCGCAGCTGATGACGGCGCAGGAAGAGGAGCGCCGGCGAATTTCGCGCGAACTGCACGACGACATCAATCAGCGGTTGGCCATCCTGGCCATCGAAATGGGCAATATGGAAACGGGCCCGTCGCTGCCCGCCGAGCAGTCCCGACAGGCGATCCAATCGCTGGCCCAGCGTCTGGCGACGATCTCTGACGACGTCCGGCGCATCGCGTACGAATTCCATTCCTCGATTTTGGACGATTTGGGTCTTCCGGCTGCGCTCACGCAACTGACGGACGAGTTTTCTTCACGGACCGGGGTCAAGACCATCGTGGTCCAGGAAGAGCTGACACAGCCGTTCCCGCGGGACATCGCCTCCTGCCTGTACCGGATCACCCAAGAAAGCCTCGTGAACGTCTCGCGACATGCCAAAGCTTCACGCGTCGAACTTGAATTGACCTGCGACGGCGCGGCGGTTACGCTATCCATTCACGACAACGGGAAGGGGTTCGACCCCCACCAACATCGCCATCAACGCGGGTTGGGATTGATCAACATGCGTGAGCGCGTCCGCGCCATACAGGGCCGAATGGAGATTCATTCACGGGCAGGCCACGGCACTCGAATCTCCGTGCTCGCCCCGCTTCCAGGAGTCACCGCCGATGAAGAGACCCCGAATCCTGCTGGCTGATGACCATACTCTCGTCCTTGAGGGGTTCAAGAAACTGTTGGAAGATCACTGTGATCTCGCCGGAACCGTCGAGGACGGACGCGCCCTCGTCGAAGTCGCGGAACAAGTCCGTCCCGACTTGATATTGCTCGACATTGCGATGCCACGGCTGAACGGCATCGATGCGGCCAAGAAGCTGAAGCGGCTGCTTCCCGACGTGAAACTCATCTTCGTCACCATGCATGCGGATACGGCCTACATCAGCGAGGCATTCAAAGCCGGCGCCTCCGGCTACCTCCTCAAACGATCCGCGGGAAAGGAATTGGTCCAGGCCATTCAATGCGTGATGGGGGGCAACTATTACGTGACACCGCTCGTCACCAAGGACGTCATCAGCTCATTTCTGACCCCCGGCCAGCCGCGCATCGCCGTCGCGGACGACTTGACCATGAGACAGCGCGAGATCCTGCAGCTCGTGGCCGAAGGATTCTCGGCCAAGGAGATCGCCGCGCAGCTCAAAGTGTCTCATCGGACCGTCGAATTTCACAAAGCCAAGATCATGGAACTGCTGGATTTGCACACGACCGCCGACTTGGTGAAGTACGCCGTGGCGCACGGCTTGGTGGCCAGCTCATGAGCGCGTCGACCCGTTTTCCAGTAATTCGCGCCGCTGAAGCCGGTAGTTTTCTCGACAGACGCCCGTAACGTCCCTCTCTACCCTCACGCGGAACGCCTGATAGACTTCCGTTGCGGACAGGATCCGTCACTTCCGCTTGATGACACGGCACATGCGGCGATGACACGTCGGTGCGATTCGGTGTAATACGGAGCTTGCTCAGGTGCGCGGACTCGACCCAGTCATGTTTCACGACTCAGAGGGCGCCCCCTGCATGCAGAACGGTGGGTGGCGGTGAACATTGATGCGTTACCTTTGCAGGCTGCTCGCGTGAAAACGAAATCGCTTGCGCGGCGTATCCTGGTGATCGACGGCGACGACGACGTGCGCGGCATCCTGCACGATCGATTGAGCGCGCTCGGCTTTGATGTCACCGTGGAATCCGACGGGGCCTCCGGGCTTTCGCGTATCGCTGCCGATCAGCACGCCAACCCGTTTCACGGACTCCTCGTTGAACTGTTTTTGCCGGGCCTCGATGGGTTGGCCGTGCTTCGAGAGGTACGCGCGCAATTCCCGGCAGTCCCGGTCGTGGTCATGGCCGATTCTCTGCACGTGGCCGATCTGCGACAGGCGATGAATGCCGGAGCGAAGGAGTATATCGTCAAGCCCTTCGACTCCGAATTGTTCCGACGCAAATGCTTAAGCGCATTCCTCGAGTGAAAGGATCGAGCGCAGACAGCGCCAATAGCGAATTGTTCACCGCGACTCTCGCCGGATCAGATTCCGAACGCGCGCGGCGCAGGCATTGCCGCGTCGGGCCGAGCTCACGGTAACCCCAGGACGAACACCCGATCGAAAAGGGGACGATTTATGACGCACCAACGGCTTTCTTTGCTCATCTGCCTGACCGCAGCGCTCCAGATCGGCGCCATGACCGTTCGATCCCAGGCGGCCGAACCGTCAGGACCTCCGACCTATCAACTCGACACCATCATCGAGATGGCGCTTGCAAGAAACCCGGTCGTGTCTTCCGCCGAGGGGAATATCGAACACCAACGCGGCCAACAGACGGCGGCGGGTGCCTATCCCAATCCGACCGTCATGGGGAACGCGGGATACGGAGAAATCCGCGACACGGGACGCGCCGATATCCGAGACTCGCTCAATCGTGAATCGATCTTCGAATACAACTTCATCGTCGGACAGCCTGTGGAATGGCCGGCCATGCGTTCCGCCCGCAAGAGAGTCGCCGATGCCGCGCTGGCGACGGCAAACGCGGGCATGTCGGAGACCCGATTGAACCTGACCACACAGGTCAAGGTCGCATTTTATGATCTCCTGCTCGCTCAGCAGGACGCGGCACTGGCCCAACAGAATCTTGAAATCGTCGAAGGGGTCGGCAAGATCGTCAAGGCCAGGGTCAAGTCGGGAGAAGCACCCCAGTTTGAACTGATCAAAGCCGAGGTGGAAATTCTGAAGGCCAAGCAGGTTCTCGTGCGCGCGGAGAACGTCGTGCGGGTCAATCGGGTGGTGGTGGACACCTTCACCGGCGGCGGGCTCGGGACCTCCTACGTCGTTCACGGCGACTTCCTCCACATGTCCAGGGAATTGCGTATCGATACGCTGATGGCCAGGATGGCCCAGGAGCATCCGACCATTCGGCGCCTGCTGCAATCGGTCGAGCAATCGGATTGGCGGATCGAATTCGAGCGCCAGTCGAGAGTGCCCAACGTGACCGTCAACGGAAGTTACTGGCGCGAGATCGGCCGCGAGGCCGTGCAAGGCGGCCTGTCTATTCCAGTCCCGGTATGGTATCGGCGCCAAGGAGAGATCGCGGCATCACTGGGCACCAAACGCCGAGAAGAGGCCGAGTTACTGCGCGCGCGCAACGAACTGGCCCGGGCGGTCCACCAGCACTATCAGGATGCCAGAACGACGGCCGAGCTGATCGAGGTGTTCGACAAAGGCCTTCTGAAGCAGGCGCAGGAAGCCCTCCGGCTCGCTCAGTTCAGCTTTCAGCAGGGCGCCTCCAGTCTCTTGGAGGTCTTCGATGCCCAGCGTGTCCAACGTCAAATCCAGATGGATTACGCCCAAGCCCGGTACGAGCTGTCCGTGTCCCTGGCGCGGCTTGAGCGGGCGGTCGGCGGAGCGCTATGATATCAAGCGGATTGGAGCAACCAGTCGACATGCGCGCTCAATCCCGGCATGGCTTTCTTTTTCTGCTCGGCTGGGTCCTCGCAAGCCTGGCGATCTCGTCCACCGGTTGCGACCGCACACCCAGCGATGCGGCGAGGTTTAAACCGCCCCTCGATCAGGCCGCAGGAGTCGTGGTGCTCTCTCCGGAGGATTCCTCTCGGGTCGGTCTGGTCGTCCAACCGGTCGCGCGCAGCGAGTTTCGAACGCATCGCGATTTCCCCGCCATCGTGCAGCCCAACCAGCGTGCCGTGGCCGATATCACCACGCTCGTTCGAGGCCGCGTCGTCGATGTCTACGCCGATCTCGGCCAGCAGGTCGAGGCCAACGCGCTGCTCGCCATCCTGTACAGCAGCGAGCTGGGGCTGGCCCAGTCAGCCTATCTGAAATCCCAAGCCAAGCTCCACGTGGCGGAACAAGCCTATGCCCGGGCCAAATTTCTGCTGCAGGAGAAGGTGATCGGCGAAGCCGAGGCCCAGCGCCGCAAGGCCGAGTTGCTCAGCATGCAGGCGGAAGCCCACGAGGCGCGCGACCACCTCAAGCTGCTGGGCATGAATGACGAGGAATTTCGCCGTCTCGACCAGACCAGGACCATTCGCTCCCACGTCCCGATCGTTGCCCCGTTCGCGGGGCGGATCATCGGGCGCAACCTGACGCGGGGGGAAGTCGTCGAAACCACCGAGAAACTCTTTGTGGTGGCCGACCTCTCGGAAGTGTGGGTGCGAGCGAACATTCCAGAGAAAGACATTCCCTTCGTGCATGTGGTGCACGCATCAGGCGGCAGGCAGGCGGACGTGCGCGTCAACGCGTATCCAAACGAGGTCTTCAAGGGCACGATCACTTACGTGGGCGACGTGTTGGAGCCGGCGACGCGGACCATGCAGCTTCGGCTCGAACTGCCCAACCCCGAAGGCCGGTTGAAGCCCGAGATGTTCGCGACGATCCGCCTGTATTCGGAACCCCAGCCGGACAGGTTGGCGCTGCCGGAATCCGCCTTGCAGCGGGATCATGATCGGACGTTCGTCTTCGTGCGGCGCAGCGAGACCGAATACGAAGCCCGCGACGTCCAGATCGGCGAATCCAACGGCGCGCTGACCACCATTCTCGGCGGTCTGAGCGAGGGCGACCCTGTCGTCACGCAAGGCGCGTTCGTCCTGAAGTCCGAGCTCCTCAAGAAGCAGGTCTGATGGTCGCTCGGCTTCTCGACATCTCCCTTCGCCAACGGCTTCTCATCGTGATCTTCGCGATCGTGACGGGAGTCGGCGGCATCTACGCGTTCAGGACCATTCCCATCGACGCGTTTCCCGACGTCACCAGCGTCCTCGTCCAGGTGGTCACCAAAGCACCGGGACTCTCCCCCGCCGAAGTCGAACGGCTGGTCACGTACCCCATCGAGTTGCAATTGACGGGTCTTCCGTCGCTGACGGAGATGCGGTCATTGACGAAGGTGGGACTGTCTCTCATCACCATCGTGTTCGACGACGATATGGACATCAACCTCGCCCGCCAGCTCGTCCTCGAACGGCTCATCGAAGTTGAAGAGATGTTGCCTCTCGGGACCGAACCCATGCTGGTGCCGAACAGTACGGGCCTCGGCGAGGTCTTTCAATATTACATCGAAGAGCCCCCTCGTGGGCATGCCCAGAGTGAAGAGGAACGCCATCAGAGTTTGATCGATCAGCGCACCATGCAGGACTGGATCATCCGACCGCTGCTGAAGAGCACGCCGGAGGTCATCGACGTCAATTCGATGGGTGGCTACGTCAAACAGTACCAGGTCCTGGTCGAGCCGGCCATGCTGCGGAAATACAATCTCACGCTACGCGAGGTCTTCGACGCCATCGCCAGCAACAACGCCAATGCCGGCGGCAATATCCTGGAAAAACATGCGGAAAAATACATCGTCAGAGGGGTGGGACTCATCCGTTCGATCGAGGATATCGAGCGCATCGTCGTAAAAGAGAAAGGGGGCACGCCGGTCTTCATCGGAGATGTGGCGCAAGTGCTCGTCGATCATGCCGTGCGGCACGGCGCGACGGTGTTGAACGGTGAGCGGGAAGTGGTGAGCGGCATCGTGCTGATGCTCCGCGGCGGGAACGCCCGGGACGTGGTCGAAGGCATCAAGGCGCGCATCGACGACATCCACGCCCGCAATCTCCTGCCGGACGGGCTTCGAATCGTTCCTTTTTACGATCGAATCGAACTGATCACCGCCGCGCTGAATACGGTCTACAAGTCCCTCGCGGAAGGCGTGGTGCTGGTTGTCATCATTCTGTTTCTTTTTCTGGGCAACATCCGGAGCGCGTTCATCGTCGTCAGCACGCTCGTGCTGGCGCCCTTGGCCACATTCATTGTCATGGGGCAGGTCGGCTTGACGGCCAACCTCATGTCATTGGGCGGATTGGCCATCGCCATTGGAATGATCGTGGACGGCTCCGTCGTCGTGGTGGAAAACGTTTATCGCCACCTTTCGAGTCACTCCGCCGCGACGATGTCCCGGCGCGATCTCATGATGATGGCCGTGAAAGAGGTGGGCCAGCCGGTGGTCTTCGGCATCCTGATCATCATTCTGGTCTTTCTTCCGGTCCTTTCCCTTCACGGGATGGAAGGAAAGATGTTCAAGCCGTTGGCCTATACCATCATGATCGCCCTGTTGATTTCGCTCTTGTTGTCACTGACCCTCTCGCCCGCCTTGTGCTCTCTGCTGTTGAAGAGCGGCAGCGAAGAGGATCCGTGGATCGTCAGGAAGGCCAAGCGCCTGTATACCCCGGCGCTCCGATGGGCGCTCGGACACAGCACGGTCGTGATGGCCGCAGCCGTCGGATCCTTGATCTGCGGCCTGGCGCTGTTCCCGTTCCTCGGAAGCGAGTTCATCCCGATCATGAACGAAGGCAGCGTCGCGCCGCAGACGATCCGTCTGCCGAGTGTGTCGCTGCCGGCCTCCATCGAGATCGAGAAACACATGCAGCAAGCGTTGATGGAGTTCCCGGAAGTCGAGAAGGTGGTATCGAAAATCGGACGGACCGAGTTGGGCAACGATCCTCAAGAGCCCAACGAGAGCGATCCGGTGGTCAGATTACGCCCGCTGGATCAATGGACCACGGCTCGGACGATGCCTGAATTGATGCAGAAGTTTCGGGAGCGGTTGACTCGCATTCCCGGCGCGACGTTCCTGATCAGCCAACCCATCCAACAGCGGGTGGATGAATTGATTTCAGGGGTACGAACGGAAGCGACGGTCAAATTGTTCGGCGACGATTTGGAAGTCCTGCGAAGCAAAGCGGACGAAATCGCCGGCATCCTGGGGACCGTCCGCGGCGTCAGCGACATCAAAGTGGAACAATTGTTCGGACAGCCGTATCTCACGATCGACATCGACCGGAGTAAGATCGCCAGGCACGGCATCAATGTCTCCGACGTGCGGGAGATCATCACGACGGCCATCGGCGGCCGCGCGGCGACCAAGGTGTACGAAGGCCAGCAATGGTTTGATCTGTTCGTGCGATTTCCCGAGCAGTATCGAGACAGCGTGGAACGCATCAGCAACATTCTGTTGACCGACGGAGCGGGCGCATTGATCCCCCTGGTCGATCTCGGCGCCGTGAGGCTGGAGGAAGGGCCCGGGCGCATCAGCCGCGAACGCCTGCAACGATATGTGTCGATCGGCTTCAACACGTTGGGGCGGGACATCGGCAGCCTGGTCGCGGAGGCCCAGCAGAAGATTGCGTCGGGAGTGGCGCTTCCTCCCGGCTATCTGGTTGCGTGGGGCGGCTCGTTCGAAAACATGGAACGGGCGATGGCCAGGCTGCGCATCATCGTCCCAATGACGATCGGACTGGTTTTTCTGCTGTTGTATTCCACGTTCAATTCGCTGCGCCAAGCAACCCTGATCATCCTCAATCTGCCGTTTGCCCTGATCGGCGGCGTGGTCGCGCTCTGGTTGACGGGCGAGTATCTCAGCGTGCCGGCCTCCGTCGGATTTATCAACCTTTTCGGCGTGGCCGTTCTGAACGGCATCGTCCTCGTATCCTGCATGAACAAGCTTCGCGACGACGGCCATAGTCTCGACGAAGCCGTTTTCACGGGAAGCGTGCTCCGCCTGCGGCCAGTGTTGATGACCGCGTTGGTCGCCCTGCTCGGCCTGGCCCCATTGGCATTCGCCCGAGGAATCGGGTCGGAGGTTCAACGGCCTTTGGCGATCGTCGTAATCGGTGGATTGGTGAGCTCGACCTTGTTGACCCTGGTCGTGCTTCCCGTACTGTATCGATGGGTCGAGGGCCGCGCCGGAGGAGACGCCGGGCGAGCACCGCAGACCGGCGAAAACGTCATGCCTCAGGAAGTCGTTGACGGCAAAGAATCATCCATGCATGCCGGCGCGCTTCCTCGCTATGGGGTAGAGGGACCGGTCAACGGCGCATGACACCCCCTGTCGGATCTCCGGTATACACGCTCGTAGGGGCAGCACCTGCATCGATTGGAGGAAATCTCCCATGGCATGGGCGTATCTCATCATTGCCGGACTCTTTGAAATCACCTGGGCTGTCGGAATGAAGTATACGGAGGGCTTCACGAGGCTGTGGCCGAGTCTCTGGACGGCGCTGGCCATGATCGTCAGCCTCTGGTGTCTTGCCGTCGCCCTGAGAACCATTCCTATTGGAACAGGCTATGCGGTATGGACGGGAATAGGGGCGGCGGGTACGGCCGTCATGGGAATGTTGCTATTCGACGAGTCCCACGATCCAATGCGGTTGTTCAGCATCGGATTCATCGTGGCGGGGATTGTCGGTCTCAAGTTGAGTTCGTAGCCAAGGAGCACCACACGGCCGAGCGGGGTCCTATGCGTGGCGGCGACGGCGACAACGGCCCGGGCGCGCCGTATCCAGGTTCCTGGCCTTATTTCGGTTGGATGACGAATACCCCGTCCCGGACCGGCAAGAGAACCGCGGACACCCGAGGATCGGCGGCGACCATTCGATTCAACTCCTGGATGGCGGCCGTTTTCTCATCAGGTGCCGGCTGCTTCAGCACATCGCCGTTCCAGAGCACGTTGTCCACCAAAATCACCCCTCCCGGCGCAATCAAGTCCAGCGCACGCCGGTAGTACTGCACGTAGCTGGGCTTGTCCGCGTCGATAAAAATCAGATCGAACGATCCGGTAAGGTCACGCATCGTGTCGATCGCCGGTCCCATGCGCACGGAGATTTTTCCTCCGTCGGGCGACCTCGCAAAATATCGGCGCGCGAGTTCGGCTGGTCCTTCATCAATTTCGCATGTCACCACGGTTCCGTCGGGGGGAAGCGCCTCTGCAAAGCAGAGGGCGCTGTAGCCGGTGAACATGCCGATCTCCAATATCCGTTTCGCTCCTATGAGACGGGTCATCACTTTCAAGAACGCGCCTTCAAGTGGGCCCACCAGCATTTGCGGATGCTCCATCGTGCGGTGCGTCTCTTCTCTGAGGGCCCGGCAGACCGCCGACTCAGGGATGGAATGAGCTGCGGAATACGTTTCGATCTCAGCGGCAACAAGTGGGTTCACGACGGCGATCCTTGACGGTTTAAAAATTACACGGTCGAGCGTACACTACACACGGCCTTGCACGCGGGAGGATCTTATCATGCTGCATCACGCGGGAGATACATGACGTGAAGACACTGGCGACCCTGGAGAACCTCATAAACCGATTGAGCGAGATTCAGCGCATCAACAGCGCCGCGTCCGTGCTGTCCTGGGATCAGGAAACCCACATGCCCGCAGGCGGAGGCTCCGCCCGTGCCGAACAGATCGCGACGCTCCAGGGGATCGCTCACAGGCAGCTCGTCTCGGATGAGACCGAGAGACTCTTGGGTGCCGCCGTCGATCTCGCAACGGGTCACCCTCTTGACCAGGACGGTGAGCTCTGGGACGAGCCGGCACAATCTCTTCTCCGCGAGGTATGGAGAGACTTCAGCCGGGCGAAAAGGCTGCCGTCGGATTTCGTCGTCAAGCTCAGCCGCGAATCTTCCCTCGCTCAACAAGTTTGGGCGGAAGCACGGGAAGGAAATGCCTTTGCCGATTTCCTGCCGAACCTCGGCACGGTGCTGAATCTCAAGCGCGAGGAGGCTCAGTACTTGGGCTATGAGGATTCTCCCTACAATGCGCTATTGGATTACTATGAACCTGGAACAACGATCACCGGATTGCGGCCGTTGTTTGCGCAACTGAAGGCTAGGCTGGTTCCACTTCTTCGAAAAATCCAGAACAGTTCGGTGCAGATCGACGACAGTATCCTGTTTCATACCTACGATACGGCGAGACAACTCGAATTCGGCCGCTTGGTCCTGATCGCCATGGGATACGATTTCGAGAGAGGCCGGCTCGATCTGTCGGCTCATCCGTTCACCACATCGTTCCACCCCACCGACGTGCGGGTCACCACTCGAGTTCATGAACACGACCTCACGTCATGCTTGTTCAGTTGCATCCATGAGGGCGGCCATGGACTGTACGATCAGGGGTTGGATCCAGCCCACTATGGCACCCCGCTGGGAGACTCCGTTTCGCTCGGGATTCATGAAAGTCAGTCCCGCATGTGGGAAAACTGCGTCGGCCGCTCCAGGGCATTCTGGCGGTTCTTCTATCCGGTCTTGCAGCAGACGTTTCATCACCAATTGCGATCCGTCGACCTGGATCGTTTCTACGCCGCGGTGAATCGGGTCAAGCCCTCCTGCATCCGAGTCGAGGCCGACGAGTTGACGTACAATCTCCACATCATGCTGCGATTCGAAATCGAGCAGGAGTTGATCGAAGGTCGCGCCAAGGCCGAGGAGCTCCCGGAACTCTGGAACCAAAAGATGCAAGAATATCTGGATATTGTCCCGCCCACCGATGCCGAAGGCGTGCTCCAGGACGTCCATTGGTCCTTGGGCGCATTCGGCTATTTTCCCACCTATACACTGGGCAATCTCTATGCCGTGCAGTTTTACGACCAAGCGCGCATGGAGATTCCACACCTGGAAGACGAAATTGCGGCCGGGCAATTACTGATCCTGCGGCAGTGGCTGGCCCAGAAAATACACCGCTGGGGACGAATGTTCACTCCGGAGCGATTGGCGCAACGAGTCACGGGCGTGAGCCTGACACCGGAACCCTATCTTCAGTACATCGAGCGA
>DAOLIU010000004.1:0-52377 GCA_035328385.1 Nitrospira sp.
GTCCCCGCCCCGTCGGTATTGGCATTGATCGTGACGGTCCCCGAGCCGGCGTCGATTGCTCCGGAAAGGGTCACGGCATTGGGAGAAGCGATCGAAATGTTTCCGGTGGTCGTCGTCAGGTTGCGCACCGTACTGATGCTGCCGGGATTGAACGGCGCCGTGGCCGAGGATCCCACGTTTAGGCTGATATTGCCGCTGCCGGCGCTGAGATTCCCTGCCGCGCCGAAGACGATGTCGCCAGTTCCCGTCGACCGGTTCGCACCGACGGCGCCGGCGTTATTGGCGGTAAGCGAGATTGCGCCGTTGTTGGTCGAGATGCCGGCGTTGACATTGATATCGCGCCCCGCTTGCATCGTGATGCCGATCCCATTGTTGATCATTGCGACGGCGTTCGTCACGGTGATGTCGTTGTTGGCCTGGAGCACGACGTTGGCCGCCGCCGCATTGATAGTTGCAGGAGCGATCGTCCGATTCGTCCCCGGGTTGTCACCGAACTGGTCGACTTGGGCCAAAGTTGCGGTGCCGCCGTTCGCTATGGTGATGTTCCTCGGATCGAGCAGAAGACTGCCGGTGGTGCCTTGCGGCGCCAAGGCATTCACTCCCCCGAAGAATCCCAGGTTCTCGTGGCCCGAGACCTCGATTTGTCCGCCGTTTCCGCCGAGTGCTCCTCCCCGCGCCAGAATCGAGCCGCCGAACGACGTGTTCTCGTCGGACCAGATCACGACATTGCCGGCGCTCGAATGTCCGTTGCCTGAGGTATCAATGACGCTGCTGCCCGTGACCACGGTGTTCTTCGTCGAAGAGAGCAGCACCTGTCCTCCCTGCGCCCCTTCCGCCCCGTGGGCGAAAATGCTTCCCGAAACGCCGACGTTCTGGCCGGTTACGGTGACCTGTCCTTGAGCGGCTCCCGGTTGCGCAGCTGAGACATCGATCGTTCCGGTAGTGAGAACCGCTCCGTCCGCATTCTTGACTTGACCCAGATTGGCTTGCCATCCCACGGTGCCCGTATTGGCCACTGGGTCTGACCCTTCCAAACGAACGATACCGCCGTGGTTTATGAGGCTCTTTGCCCGAATGACCCCGCTTTGGTTGACGACGGACGAGAAGATATCGCCGGAGGCCTTTGCCGACAGGATGACCTGCCCGCCGTCGGCTTGGATGGTGCCGGAGTTGCTGACGGCCGAGGCCAGCGGTTTTCCATCCAGCCCTGTCACGTGGTCCAGGACCTTCCCGCTGACGGCGTAATTGATGAGTCCGTCACCCATCAAGTCCATGGTCAGTTGTTGTCCAGACCCCAGCACTACCTTGCCGAGGTTGGCGACGATCAATCCGTCATTGGCCACGCCCGGCGCCACGAGGAACACGAAGCCATGGTCGGAGACCCGGATGGTGCCGTGATTGATGACGCTTCGCAGGCCCTTCAGAGGATCTTGGGCAAAGAGGAACCGGCCGGCCATGAAATCTTCATCCCGGATTTGCAGGGTCGTGGCCAACAGGCCCCCTACGTTGATCTGGGCCCCGGCTCCGAAGAGGATTCCGTTGGGGTTGATGAGGAAGATGCGCCCGTTCGCCTGCAGCTGGCCCAGGATGACCGACGGATCGACGCCAACGACACGATTGAGCGCGATGGAATTGACGGAGGGTTGTGCGAAGCGCACGGATTCCTGCCGGCCGATCGAAAAGCTTTGCCAATTGATGATGGCTTTGTCCGTGGATTGATGGATATCCAGGGTCTTCGGGTTCGTATGTTGAATTGTGGCCTGCCCGCCGACGACTTTGCCGTCGCTGGGCAGAGCGGCGGCAAGACCCGGCAACAGGAGCTGAATGGTCGCCAACAAGGCGCACAGTCCCCGGACGGCACGGGAACGTCGGAGCCGTGGGGGGCGCAGGATCAGGCTCCTGCGGGTCGGTCGTGCGATCGCTCCGGTAAATCGCCTCATAGCCTAACGTCCTTTAGTGCCCGATCCATCGCCTCTCCCATCTGTTCCATATCGGTCGACATCGCTCAAAATCTGGCAATGGCCTGTATATAAAAGGTGGGGGAACGATCCCCGGAGATCGTTCCCCCACTCGGCTTGGGACCCAGGGGAAAGCCGACGTCGCAGCGGAGCTTGGTCGAAAAATACGGAAGCTCCGTCTGCAAGCCGACTCCCGTTCCGGTCAGGCTCGTGGAGGCGACCTCGCCCGGTTGCGGATTGAGGATGCGACCGGCCCCATAGTCAATGAATACGGCGCCTTGGGTTTGTTTGAGCGCGGTCGGCATGAGCGATGGGAAGAATGGAATCCGCGTCTCGGCAGAAAGCGTGTACCCCTCATCGACGAACCGTTCTCCCAACTGATAACCGCGCACGGAGTCCGGCCCGCCCAAGAGCATCTGCTCGATGACGACGAGAGGCCGGCTGGTCAGCTGACCGCTTGCCCTCAGGAGCAGGAGGAGGTCGTGTCCCAGGCTCTGCACCCGACCGGCTGTCAAGGTGCCCTTGGTAAAACGATTGTCGGCGCCTTGTCTCGTCGATTGAGGATCATTGTTCGGCATGCCTCCGAGCGCTTCTCCAAGGCCTTGGAATCCGTACAGCGAGAAATAGGTGCGGCCGGACAGGTCGAGGCGATCGTAGTTGATTCCCAACTTCAGCTCCCGAATCCGGTCGTCCCCGGTTTGTTGGCTGAGGGTGAAGAGCTGATTGTTCTTTCCCGCGAAACCGACATCAGCGAGCAGGGATTGAAACCGTGTCTTGATGAAGGGATGCGTCACGGAGGCGTCGAACGTCTGGATGCGGCCTTCGATGCCCAACGCCGCCAGTTCCGCTCCCACGTTGAAGAGGCCGCCCGAGCCGGAGAGGACCAGCTTGGTCCCGTGCACGCCGATGGGGACCGCATATGAGCCAAAGCCGAACAGCAACTGATCGGGATGATTTCCGATGATGCCGTTCAAATTGAGGGTGGCGCCGTCGAACAGGACGTTCCCGGCTTCGACTCCTGCGCCGACACGGTAACGAGAAATCGTATTGAAGCCGTAGTTGTTGAAATCCAACGTTGCATGGAGCGGACGCTTGTCCTCGGCCTTCACATGAACGTTGGTCGAACCGGTGGAAGCGCCGGGCTCCAAGACGGCCGATGTCTTCAAGTCCGGATAGTCGTTGAGCAGCAGCAGAGCGCGCTCCAATGCCACGTTGCGGATGACGTTGTCTTGCATGGCTTGGGCAAAACTGCTGCGGATGAATTCCGTCGAATAATGTTGATTGCCGGTGACGACGATGTCTCCGACCCGGCCCTCGAGTATGGCGATGTTCACTATCCCGAATCGGATGTCCTGTTGGGGAATATAGGCGGTGGCAAGCGTGTAGCCCTTGTTCTTATAGAGGTCCTGGACGGTTCCGGCCACACGCTCCAGGTCCGGCAACGCGAGCGACTGGCCGATATATGGCTGAGTAAGTCTCTCCAGTTCCATCTGCGAGACGACCGTATTCCCCGTGAACGAAAAGCCTTTTACCAGCAGATGGTCCCCGCCGGCCGATTCGGCGAGGCTCGACAACGGCAGGGCCGCGGCGATCATGACGACGACGGCCGCCCATTGATACCCGCGCACATTGTGAGTTGTTCCCAGGCTCATCTGTTGTCGCTTCACTTTGCCGCCGAGCTATGCCAAGATGAGCCGGTTTCTGATGCTGTGAGATTCCCCTTGTTAATCTGGCTGCTGCTCATTCCCCTCTTTCTGGTCGCCACGGGCTGCGCCGTGTACCCCGACGCTTCTTCTGAGGTTCGGAGCAAAACCGAGTCCGGTGAAGCCGAGCCGCCGCCTGCGGTCGAACGGACGGAGCCTCCCCCGCGGCCTGCTACGACCTGTCCGGCCGGCATGCGAGGTTCTTGTTAGCGTTTGTGCGGAGAAATACGGATACGTGCATTAGGGTCATTTGACCCTAGCTTGAAGGGACCATAGGGGGCAAGCAATTATCAGTTTTTGTACGTATAGGGGGTCGCGCAAGTCGAAAAAGATCGGGGAACAGTCATGACCATTGGCGATTCAACGATGACGGAGATGAAGCGCAACCTGGCCCGAGCCTTTCACGAGACCCAGTCGTTCAGGTGGGATTCACAGAAGGGATTCGTCCTGGCTTCCGGCGAGAGAAGTCCGTACTACGTCGATTGTCGCTCGCTCATGGCCTATCCGTCGGCGCGACACCTCGTCGGAATTTTGGCCAATGAGGCTTTGGCCGGAAACGATATCGACTGCCTCGGCGGACTCGAGATCGGGGCGATCTCGATTGCCACGACGATTTCGGATTGCGGATATCGATCCACGCCTCGCCGCGACTGGCGTACGTTTGTCGTGCGCAAACAGGCCAAGGACCATGGTTTGGGAAAACTGATCGAAGGGGCCGTGCGTCCCGGGGATCGGGCCCTCATTGTCGATGATGTGTTGACCAGCGGAGGCTCTCTGTTGAAGGCGGTGGAGGCCGCCCGCCAGGTCGGGTTGATCGTACAGCAGGCGCTCGTGATCGTGGACCGGAAGGAGCAGAACGGGCGTGCGCGCGTGGAACAAGAAGGCGTATCGCTCATCGCGCTTCTGACGATCGAAGATCTGACCCGTCAGCAGGCGACGCCGGCCTGAGTGCTCGGTGCCGCAAGGCGCGGCGTTATTTGCAGCGAAACTCAATGCCCCATCGCCGCTCCCGCACCATTTCTTGAGATCCCTCGACCGCCCCGGCGACTCTGGCTCGGCCTTTGGCCTCCCCTTCTCTGACGATCGTGTAGGGGCCGCCGCATTTCTCTTTGATCAGAGCCAGCGCGTCCTTGCGGAACGAGGACAGCATGGATCCCTGATCACCTTTGAAGGGATACACAACAACCCCTCCGGTCTCATCATCCTGGACGAGCCTGGCGCCGTCGGCACAACCGACGAGACACAATAGCAGGAGCCATGCGAAGCTTGACCGAAACTTCATGATCCACCTATCATAATTGGTCATAATCAGAATTCTCGGCATTGTCGAACGAATCATCGGGCAAGGCTCAGCCTAGGAGGACTATGATGGCGATGCGACTTGCAGCACACATGATATGGACATTGGCGGTGTTCGTGTTGATGGTCGGAACGGTATCGGCGCACCATTCGTACCTTCTCACCGTTCAACAGCTCCGAGCCGGAATCAACAAGGCTGCTTCTCCGGAGCGGAAGGGATTTGTTCTGATCGACGTCCGTTCCCCAGAAGAGCATGCCGGAGGCTATATCCCGGGGACTGACTTCAATATCGACTTCCGCGAAATCAAAGCCCGCCACCGGGAACTGGGCGCCGACTACGGCGACCACATCGTAGTCTATTGTCAATCAGGCCATCGCAGCAACATCGCGGCGGAGACGCTCGCCGACCTGGGATACACGCGGGTGTACAACGTGAGCGGCAGCATGAACGCCTGGATGGAGGCGGGCTATCCCATTGCATCAGCGGGGCGCTGACTTGCGCGGCGGGATTCCCGGTATCGGATCGGAAGGGCGTCGAGGACTGATGCCGATGACGGCGGGCAATCCGATGTGCCCCGAACTCGCGTCGCCCAAAAACGGCATCCACCTGGCTCCGACATCCGCTTGAGTCGCATTGCGGCGCAGCACGGGGCTCAGCGCGACGTCCGAAGACGATCCTCCATCCATCGCCATGGCCCGCCGGATCGCGGGAAACGCCTCGTGCAAGCATTGACCGATATCGAACAACGTCGCGGGTTGCGTCGTCTTGACCACCAGCACCTGCCCGCCGATTTCTTCCGCCAGGATGGTTTGCTGCGCTTGTTTTCCGGAGCGTCGCACGCGAACCGTCCCATTCTCATCCAACAACATGAGTGATTGCGCCGCTTCCCGGTAGGGAAGTTCCTGGACGTCAAAGGATTCGACGGCGAGATCCAGAATCTGTGCAGGAGGAACACCGGCACCGGTGGGCTCCGCGACGAACAGTCCAAGCCAGGTCCCGTGTTGTTTGCCGCCGAGTGAGACGCCGTTGCCGAACAACAGCCCCAAGTAGGCGAAGTTTTCTCGGAAGAGGCCGGCGTTGAAGACAAGATCATGGCGTGTCCTCGTCTGCCATTCATGGATGTCCGGAGGTTGGACGAGTCCCTCGTTTCGGTAGTAATGGACCGCGAATCGATAGTGACGGGGATCGATCGTCATCATGATCAGCGGTGGAACATCCGGACAGGGGGTGGTCCAAAGCGTGACGCGCAATCCGTCGGCCACCTGGTCCCAGGCAGGAGGTTGAGCCCATGCGGCCGTCGGACCACCGGACGGCAGTGCGATCGATGAGAGGAAGATCAGGTACAGACAGCGGCAGAACCTGGCGAACATCACCGCTTCCTTCCGGGCGCACGACCCGCCATGGTCTTTGACCGCGTGACCACCGTATCGAGAAGCTGGCGGACCGTCTGAGACAACACCTCGGGCGTGAAAGGCTTCTGCAGAAACGCGGTGGTGCCGTCCTCCTGACCCGACAGAATTCCAACGTCGTCCGTGTAGCCCGACATGAACAGAATACGAAGATCCGGCTTGATGACCAATAGATGATTCGCCAGTTCCCGTCCGCCCATGCCGGGCATGACCATATCCGTCAACAGGAGGTGCAGGGATCCGACATGCTGGCTGGCGAGCAAACAGGCCTCCACGCCGTTTTTGGACTCGATCACATGATAGCCCAGCTTCTGGAGTTCGTCGCGGACCAGCATCCGCACGCTCGCATCGTCCTCGGCCAGGAGGATGGTTTCAGTGCCTCGGCAGGGCGGGCCATGTTCTTCCCGTACCGGCGAGAGAATCTCCCCGCGGACGTTGGGAAAATAGATGTCGAATCTCGTGCCGTGACCGGGGCGGCTGCTGACATCGATCGCGCCGCCGCATTGGGTGACGATCCCGAAGACGGTTGACAGGCCCAGGCCGCTGCCCTTTCCCTCGTCTTTCGTCGTATAAAACGGTTCGAAGAGATGTGATCGTGTCTGGCGATCCATGCCGCAACCTGTATCGCTCACCGACAGCCTGACGTAGGGTCCGGGAGTCAGCGGCATGACGTGATACGGGGGACTTGTCGTGATGTCCACAAGAGCGGACTCGATCGTCAGGATCCCGCCGTTGGCCATTGCGTCCCTTGCATTGACGACCAAGTTCATCACCACTTGTTCCAACTGGGCTTGATCGGCTCGCACCTGACTGTTGGAAGGATCGAGTGAGATAGCCAGATGAATGTCCGCGCCGATCAACCGGCGCAGCATGCCTTCCAGGTTCGTGATGACACCATTCATGACGAGAAGCTTCGGCTCGAGGGGCTGTTTTCGGCTGAACGTGAGGAGCTGGCGGATCAGCATGGCGGCCCGTTCGCCGGCCTTGAGGGTCTCATCGATTTTGCCATGCAGGGGATGGTCCGATCCCAGCTCGGCCGACAGGACATGGCTGTATCCCATGATGACGGTCAGCAGATTATTGAAGTCGTGGGCGATGCCTCCGGCGAGACGTCCGACGGCTTCCATTTTTTGCGCCTGCCGGAATTGTTTCTCGCTCTGCCTGAGGGCCTGTTCGGCCCGTTGGCGCTCCCGGCGCTCGTCGCGCTCCCTCAGCGCGCGTTGAACGGAGGGAACGAGCCTGCCCAGGCGCTGCTTCAGCACATAGTCCGTCGCGCCCTGATGCATCGCGTCGATGGCGAGTTCCTCGCCGATCAAGGCCGAGACGAACAGGAAGGGAATATCCGGAGCATACTGGCGGGCCAGGGCCAGGGCGCTCATGCCGTCGAATCCGGGTAGAGAGTAGTCGGCCAAGATCAGGTCAATTGCGCCGGCCTTGAGCGCGGCCAGGAAGGTGGTGCGGGTATCCACTCGATGCGCGGTGCATGTGAGCCCTGATTCGGTCAACGTCGCCATGACCAACTCGGCGTCGACCGGATTATCCTCAAGATGCAGCAGACGGAGCGGCTGGCTCACATGTCCTTTACGGAGAGGTTAGGATCGAGACTCGATGCCGGGCGGCGGTGGCTCGTTGATGACCCCCCAAAAGACTCCCAGCTCCTTGACTGCCGTGATGAATTGATGGAACTCAACCGGTTTGACCACGTAAGCGTTGGCCCCCAGGGCGTAGCTTTCGGCGAGGTCGCGTTCTTCCCTCGACGAGGTCAGCATGACGACCGGAATCGGTTTGAGATCGGCGTCGGTTTTGATGGTCCGCAATACTTCGAGCCCGTCGACCTTCGGCATTTTGAGATCGAGGAAGACGACCGCCGGATTGCCCTGTTGGCGTCCACGATAGGAGCCTCGACAATACAAGTAGTCGAGCACCTCGGCTCCGTCGTGACAGACGACGACCTTGTCGGCGATGTGGTGTTCTTCCATGGCGGCCAGCGCCAATTCCGCGTCCCGCGGATTATCCTCCGCGAGGAGGATGGGTTTTACGGTCGTCATCAGGAAGACCTCTTGATCGGGAGAGAGAAGTAAAACGTGGCCCCCTGGTCGGGCGCGCCGTCCGCCCAGGTTCGCCCGCCGTGTCGATGGATGATTCGTCTCACATTGGCCAGGCCGATGCCGGTTCCTTCGAATTCGTCGTTACGGTGCAGCCGCTGGAACACACCGAAGAGCTTGTTGACGTATTGCATGTCGAATCCGACTCCGTTGTCGCGTACGAACAATTCGATCTCCCCCGGCGCGCCGTCGCGGGCGCCGATGTCGATCTTCGGCTCGCTCCTCGTCGCCGTAAACTTGACGGCGTTGGAAATGAGATTCATGTACACCTGCCTCAGCATGGCCGGATCGGCGGACACCTCCGGCAACGGGCCGATTGTCCAGCAGATGGGCTTGGCTTGCAAGTCAAGCCGCAAATCATGAATGACCGTCTTCACCAGCTGGTTGAGATCGACCGTGGCGTGGAGCATTTCCTGTCGGCCCATGCGGGAGAACACGAGAAGATCGTCGATGAGCTGCCCCATCTGTTTGGCGGAATCGGAGATCGTCTGCAGATAGCGCTGGGCCTTGTCGGTCAGCGTCGAGCCTGCCGTCTTGGCCAGAAGCGACGCATAGCCGTCGATGTGACGAAGCGGAGCACGGAGATCGTGGGAGACGGAATAGCTGAAGGCTTCCAGTTCCTTGTTGGCGGCTTGGAGCAGCTCGCCGCGGCGCTTGAGCTCGGCAGCGATGCGGCGGCGCGCCATCACGTCGTAATGGATCAGGTAGTAGACGGATCCGAGGAGGACCAATTGCAACAGGGCGCCGAGAACCAGCAGGGCGATGGTATTGCGGGTGCTCGCCGTCGATTGGACGACTCTGGCCTGGATGAGGCGTTGTTCATCGGATTCAAGCTCGGCAATCACGGTGTGGATCTCCGAGAGCTCGTGTTTCGCCGCTCCGGAAAGCGCAAGATGCCGCACGCCTTCGGCGCCTTGACGTTCCCGCTCCTTGATGGCCTGGACTTCAGCTTGGATTTGCCGGTTGATCAATTCCTCAAGCCGCGCCACGTGAGGCGCCTGCTCCGGCGTGCCGGCGGTGAGTGATTCGAGATAGCGGAAATATTCCGGAGCCTGTTCCAGGACGGTACGGTGCGCTTTCAGATAGGACTCGTCGCCTGTCACCAGAAATCGACGGTGACCGTTCTCCGCGGCGTCGAGCGTGTGGCCGATGGAGACCAGCAGTTGAATAAGTTCGTGGCTTGCGGTGTCGAGCTGGCTGTTCCGGACGACGACGGAGGTATTGCGGTAGGAAATGGCGCTGATGACGACGATGCCGGCAAACACGAGGCCGAACCCGGCCAAAACCCGTTGTTCGATCGACCACCGGGTCGCCCAGGCCGGCAGTTTCCGCCGGAGTGGCGTGCGCACCTTGGATGGGGCCGATAGGGCGTCTGACGGATCAGGCGGAACGGCTGGGAGCGAGGTTGGGCGGTCCTGCGTGGCTGATTCCATGGCTGAACGAAGCCGGTCAGCGGGAGGGGCACTGGCGCCAGCTTACGGAACTCTACTCTGGGCCTGACTGTGCTGCAAGCAATATTTCAGTCGAGGATTCAGAACGACTGTGAGGCACCGGCGAGGAGGTATCAGCCGCCCGAGGGGATGACCGGGGGAGGAACGGGAAGCGAGGCGGCGGGGCCGGCCAGGTCGGTGAACATCATCGTCGCCGCGACCACCCAATCAATGGCAGGCTGCGGGTACACGCCGATGATCAGGGTGCCGGCCAGTCCAATGTACACGACGGCCTTCATCGGACCCGACACCGTCAGCGGTGACGGGTCGTGCGGCTCGACGATGTACATCTTCTTGACGACGATCAAGTAGTAATACATCGAAATGACAATGTTGATCAGCCCGACGGTAATCAAGGTGTACAGGCCTTCCTTGATAGCCGCGACGAAGATGTACAGTTTGCCGATGAACCCTGCCAACGGCGGTACGCCGGCCAGGGACAACAGGAAGATGAGCATCGAGAAGGCCAGAAAAGGCGAGCGGCGACCCAGGCCGCTGTAATCGTCGATTTCTTCGCTGCCGATGGCCTGGCTGACCGCGATGACGATGGCGAAGGCGCCGAGATTCGCAAACAGATACGTCAAAAGGTAGAACAGGATCGCATCGTTCCCCATTTTCGTCCCGGCGGCCAGGCCGATCAGCACATTGCCGACCTGGGCGATCCCCGAATAGGCCAGAAGCCGTTTGATGTTCCGTTGGGCGATGGCCACGATGTTGCCGTACGTCATGGAAAGGACGGAGGCCGCCACAAGGATCAACACCCAGGTCGGTTTGAACGTGGCAAGCGCGACGAAGAACATGCGCAGGAGGATCGCGAAAGCCGCCCCTTTGGGTGCGATGGACAGGAACGCGGTGACCGGCGTCGGCGAGCCGTGGTACGTGTCGGGAATCCAGGAATGGAACGGCACCGCTCCGATTTTGAATCCCAAGGCGCCGAAGATGAGCAGAAAACCGATGATGAGCCCCGGTGTGGCTTGGGCGGATTTCATGTCGGAGAAGACGAGCTTGCCGGTTTCGCCGTAGACCAGGCTGATGCCGTAGGCCAACAGACCGGCGGCGAAGACTCCCAGAATAAAGAACTTCAGTCCGGCTTCGTTGGAGGCCACGTCCTCGCGCAGGTAGGAAACCAACACGTAGAACCCGAAGGTCGAGAATTCCAACGTGACGAAGACCGAGAGCAAGTCATTGGCCGAAGCCATGAACATCATGCCCAGCGCCGACATCGCCACGAGGAAGTAGTACTCGCCGCGGAAAAACGCGAAGCGGTGCACGAATTCGATGGAGGCCAGGATGACCAGGATCGTCGCGGCCACGATGAAGATCTTGAAAAACAGGGCCATGCGGTCGACCACGAACATGTTCGAGAAAAGGGTGCCGGTGATCCCGAACAAGTCGAAACACACCAAGCAGGCCAGCGTGCCTCCGAGCCCGGCGATACTTAGATGGGCCAGATGCTCTTTCGGCAGGCGGGGAAACGAGAAATCCACGATAAGCAGCACGCAGAGCCAGCAGGTCAGAATGATTTCCGGCAGCAGAAGGAGCAGATCCGCCGGCGACATGTTCAACGAAAAAGTCATGGCGCGACCTCCGAGGCTCGGCGGGCCAGATGAGGAAGCGCCGGATTTGCGACATTGTCGAGCGATGGATCGGACGCCGGCGCGGCATCGGGAGGCGCCGAGGCCACCGGGACGACGCGCGTGACCCTGGCGACGAGCGGATCGACGCCCGACCGCACGACGTTGTACAGATGCATCGGGAAGAGTCCGAATCCCACGCTGACCGCGATCATGATCAATAGGGGGACGCGGTCCACCATGGCGATGGCGTCGTGCGAGTGGCTATATTTCTGGTCCATCGGGCCGTAGAAGAGTCCCCGCATCATCTTGAAGAGATAGGCGAGCGTGAGAACGATGCCGACGACGGCGATGATGACTTGGAAAGGATACTTGTTCCAGCTTCCGACGATGATCATGACCTCGGCGATGAAGTTCACGGTGCCCGGCATCCCGATGGACGCCATGCAGCCGACCACGAAACAGCCGGCGATGAACGGCATGCGGTTGGAGAGACCGCCGAGGGAGGGAATATCGCGCGTGTGGGTTTGATCGTAAACCCAGCCGGCCATCGCAAAGAGCATGCCGGTGGCCATGGCATGAGCGAACATGTAGATCACCGCCCCGCTGAGACTGATGTAATCCAAAGCGGCCATCCCGAGGAACACATAGCCCATGTGGCTGGAACTGGAATAGCCGATGACGTATTTCGTGTCCTTCGCATAAAAGGCGACGAAGCCTCCGTAAATGATGCTGAAGACACACAGAACCGCGGCAATCGGCATCAGCTCGCGGGTCGTCTCCGGCAGGATCTCGAAGGCGACCCGGATAATCGAGAAGTGTCCGAGTTTCATCAGGACGCCGGCGTGAAGCATGCTGGTAGCGGCCGGTGCGGCGGCGTGACCGACCGGAGACCACGAGTGCAAGGGCCAGATCGGCGCGATGGACGCGAACCCGAAAAAGATCAGCAGCCAGATGATCTTGTCCAGGGTCGTCCCGAGGACGGGGATGTTCATCAACTTCGCCTGTTCGCGCAGTTGGAGAATGTCGAACGTATTCAGCCCCGAATACTTGTAGATCAGCAGGATGCCCATGAGGGCCGCGACCGCGAATGCGGAGAGGAACAGCACCAGCTTCATGGCCGCGTATTCCTTGCTGTTCGCGCCGAAATTGAAGATGAACCCGACAGAATCCCGGAGTTTCTTGCCCTCGGAATCCGTCATCTCAAGGTATTTCTTGGTGTGACTCCCCCACATGCCGAGCAGCAGGTACATGGGGATCACGGACATTTCGTAAAAGAAGTACAGAAAGAAGAGATCCAGGGACATGAACACGCCGATCGTGGCGGCGGCGAGGATCAGCAGCCAGATGTAGAACTCCTTCGTGCGATCTTTGATGTGCCAGGACACGAAGATCCCGGCGAAGAGCAGGATGGAGGATGCGAGCACCAGGGGAGTCCCGATCCCGTCCACGCCCAGGTGCAGGGAGATGCCCAGCTGCCTGGACCACTCGAACTTCTGAACGAATTGGAAGCCCCCCGAGACGGGATCGTAGGTATAGAACACGTACAAGGACACGAGGAGCGACACAAAGGCCGAGAAGACGGCGATGCCCCGCACGAGCATGGCCTGGCGATTCGAGACGAAGATCAGCGCGATGGCGCCGGCAAAAGGCGCGAATAAGATGTATAGCAGCGCGTAGTCGCTCATGGCGTCAATCGACCTTCTCCTGTGACGGGATTCCGGCGGCCGCCACGGTGGCGTGATTGAGCCGATCGACCAGGGCCTGCACCGATCCGTTCATCATGCGCAAAAACGGGGCCGGATAGAGTCCGATCCAGAGGATCATGACGGAAAGGGATGTGGCGATCACCATCTCACGAGGGTGGAGATCGGCGATCGAATCCTTCACGGCCTGTCCGACGGGCCCGAGGATCGCCCGTTCGTAATACCAAAGAAAATAGGCGGCGCCGGTAATGATGCCGGTCACGGCGATCGCTCCGTATATCCAGTTGGCCTTGAACGTACCCAACAGGATGAGGAATTCGCCTACGAAGCCGTTCGTGCCCGGCAGCCCGATCGACGCAAGGCCGATCAGCAAGAAGAACGATGCCAGCAACGGAGTGTGTTTCGCCATTCCTCCGAATGCCGACAATTGCGTGGTGTGCTGCCTCGTATAGAGGAAACCGGCGATGAAAAACAAGCCGGCCGTGCTGAATCCCAAATTGATCATGGTCAGCAGGCTGCCCTGGAGTCCCTGATAATTCAGGGCGAACAGCCCGACCACGACGAATCCGAGATGGCTGATGCTGCTGTAAGCCAGGAGCCGCCGCAAGTCGAGTTGGACCAGCGCCATGATGGCTCCGTACACGATGGCCGCCAGTCCCAAAATCATGACCACGAGCACCACGGTTTTGCTCATGGCGGCATCGGGGAGCAGGGGGATGCTGAAGCGTATAAATCCGAAGGTGCCCAGTTTGACACCCGCCAGCATCACGGCCATGCCCACCGGACCTTCCAGGAGGGCGTCCGGCAACCAGGTGTGAAACGGAAAGACCGGCGCCTTGAACGCAAAACCGAGGAACATCAGCCAGAAGATCAACACTTGTTGGCTGAGAGGAATAGGGACGGTGAGGAGTTCGAGGAAGTCGAAGGAATACACCCGATCCATGTGATGGACCGTCGCCCAATTGTGATAATTGATGTCCAGAAGGGCGATGCCGACCAGCATAAACACGCTTCCCAGGAGGGTATACAGGACATACTTCAGGGCCGCGTAGTGGCGCTCGGCTCCCCCTCCCCACAGCTTGATCAGGAAGTAGCTTGGAATCAGCATGAGCTCCCAGAAGACAAAGAACAGGATGAGATCCAGGGAGATGAAAATGCCCATGGTGGCCGTTTCCAACGCCAGGAGGGACATCATGTAGAGCTTCAGTTGATGGCGGATCGTGTCCCAGGAATAGATGACCACCAGCACGGTCAAAAAGGCCGTCAGTCCGACGAATAAAACGCTGATACCGTCGACGGCCAGGTGATAACTGATACCGAGCGCCGGAATCCATTGGACCTTCTCGACGAACTGCATCGCCGCCGAATCCGGGACGAAACGGACCATGACGAAGATCGTCATCGCCAGTTCGATCAGGGAGACGGCGAGGGCGGAAGTTCTCAACATGTCTTCTTCGTCGATCAGCCACAGGAGAGCGGCGCCGGCGAGTGGAAAGAAGAGGATGCAGGACAAGATGGGAAACGTGGACGAAAGTTCTTCTAACATGCGCGTGGTTTACCGCTGTACGATGAATTGCACGACCAGCGCCAGCAGGAACAGCCCCGCCACGATAATCGCGGCATAGTGATGGACCATTCCGCTTTGCAACTGGCGCCATTGCCTGGCGATGAGATGATTGCCGTATCCGATGACGTTGAGGCCGCCGTAGATGACGTACTTCTCGACCCACGTCGATCCCGCGGCGCCGAGTTCGGCCAACTGGCCAACGCCCCGCACGAGGCCGTCGATGACCGTGCGATCGAACCAATCCAGCAGGAGTCCGAGTTTCTTGGTCGGTTCGACGAACAACAAATCATAAAGCTCGTCGACGTAATACTTGTTCAACAGGAGACGATACACAGGCTGGGCCGCCGCCGCCCAGCGGTCCGGAGTGGCCGGAGAGATACTGTAGAAATAGTGTGCCAAACCCCAGCCGAGGAAGGCGATCCCGGTGGCGATCATCATCAGAGTCAAGACCAAGCCGGTGCTCGCGTCGTGTTCACCGCCGGCACCGACGACCGGAGCCAGGAAATGATGGAGCCAACCCTGTTCAGGGGGGAACCCCAGAAATCCTCCGACAAGCGACAGTGCGCCGAGAACGGTCAACGGGGCGATCATCACAGTCGGGGACTCATGGACGTGTGCCTCGGTGTGATGGTCCATGCGTGACTGGCCGTAGAAGGTCAGATACGTCAGACGGAACATGTAGAACGCGGTCAAGAAGGCACCGGCGGCCGCCATGCCGTACAAGAGGTATCGGTGATGGGTGAAGGCATGGGCCATGATCTCGTCCTTGCTCCAAAAGCCCGCCAACGGAGGAATCCCGGCGATGGCGATGGTGCCGATGAGGAAGAGGCGATACGTCCACGGAATCTTCGAGCTCAGTCCCCCCATGTGCCGGATATCCTGCTCGCCTCCCAGTGCGTGAATGACGGACCCGGCGGAGAGAAACAACAGGGCCTTGAAGAAGGCATGCGTCATGAGATGAAAGACCGCGGCGGTATAGGCGCCGATCCCGCAGCCGAGGAACATATAGCCGAGCTGGCTGACGGTGGAATAGGCCAACACTCGCTTGATGTCGGTTTGCACCAATCCGATCGTGGCGGCAAACAGCGCCGTCGCGCCGCCGATCAAGCCTACGACGTCCATCGCCGCGGGGGACAAGTCGAAAATGGCATGATTGCGGACGATCATATATACGCCCGCCGTCACCATGGTGGCGGCATGGATGAGGGCGCTGACGGGGGTCGGACCCTCCATCGCGTCAGGGAGCCAGGTGTAGAGCGGAATCTGGGCCGATTTCCCGACGGCGCCCACGAGCAGACACAGCGCGATGGCCGTGGCCATGTCAGGAGAAAGCTGGCCGACCTGCGAAAAGACCTGGGTATAGTCCAACGTGTGGAAGTTGATGAAGACCAGAAAGATTGCCAGGAGGAAGCCGGCGTCGCCGATACGGTTGACGACGAAGGCCTTCGATGCCGCCTTGGCCGCGGAGACCTTGTCATAGTAGTAGCCGATCAACAGATAGGAGCAGAGGCCCACCCCCTCCCAGCCGATAAAGAGCACGACATAATTGTTGCCCATCACGAGGAGGAGCATCGACACCATGAACAGGTTCATGTAGGTGAAGAAGCGGGTGAAGCCGGTTTCCCCGTGCATGTAGCCGACGGAATAGACATGGATCAGGAAGCCGACGCCGGTCACCACGAGCAACATGATGCAGGTGAGGGGATCGACGAGGTAGGCCAGATTGATCGTCAGGTCGCCGCCGAAGATCCATTGATAAGCCACGACTTCTCGCGCGGCGCCGGTGCGAAGGACGTCGATGAACACGCCGAGCGTCGAGAGGAACGAGAGGCCCACAGAACCCCAGGCGAGACGATGTGCCGTTTCATGGGACCAGCGGCTGCCGGCCAATCCGTTGGCGATGGCCGCCAGAAGGGGAAACACCGGGATCAATTTGATCAGCAGGTCGGTCACGTTATGTTCCTGTTTCCGGCTGGAGCGGCCTGACGCATTCCGCGGTCACCACTTCAACAGACTCATTTCATCGACATTGGTCGAAATTTTTCCGCGGAACACCACGATGATGATCGCGAGCCCGACGGCCGCTTCACCGGCGGCGATCGCGATGACAAAGAGCGCGACGAGCTGACCGGCCATCGATTCCAGGTAATGCGAGAAGGCGACAAGATTGATGTTGGCCGCGTTCAGCATGATTTCCACGGCCATCAGGACAATGATGAAGTTTCGGCGGATCAGGACGCCGAGCAATCCCGTGACGAAGAGGACGGCGCTGACTGTGACGTATGCGGAAAGAGGGATCACGGACTATCTATTCCCGGCTTGCATCGACGGGTTTCGGGGCCTTGGCGAGGACGATGGCCCCGATAATGGCTCCCAGTAGGAACACGCCGACGATTTCGAATTGCAACAGGTAATCACTGAACATCTTGATCCCGATCGCGAACGTGTTCCCGTCCTGCAAGACCGCCTGCGCAGGTGCGTCGCCCTTGGCGCCGCCGAAGGGGGAGCGGAACAGCTGCGCCAGGACATAGAGTGAGCCCAGAATGGCCGGTACCAGGAAGTACGTCGAGGAGGTGTGGAAGTACCGTTCCTCCGTCTTGAGATTCAGGAGCATCAGCACGAACAGATACAGGACGAGGATGGCCCCGGCATACACCACCACTTGCACCGCCCACAAGAATTCGGCATTGAGCAGGATGAAGAGGCCGGAAACATGAAGGAGCAGGGCCAGGAGCGCGAGGCCGCAATGAACGGGGTTCTTGAGGGCCACGGTCAGCACCCCGGCGGCGATGCTCATCAGCGCAAAATAGGCAAAGAACAGTGAAATCATGGTCGGAATCAGCTCAAATGCTTCGGCGCCGACTGCGTAGCCTTGGCCACGGATTGCGGGAAATAGTACCGATATTCCCGGCTTTCTTCGACGTTCTTTTCCTGGTTGTGGGCGTAGAGATATTTCTTCGCGTCGTCCAGGTGGCGTTCGCCGATGTCGTACAGGCGTTTTTTGTCGAACAGGAGCGTCCGTTTATCGTGCGTGGAAAACTCGTAAACCTTCGTCATGGCCAACGCGTTGACGGGGCAGGCCTCGACGCAATATCCGCAGAACACGCATTTGGTGATGTCGATGTAGAACTCGCTGGCATAGCGCTGGAGGGGCCGCTCGGCGTCCTCCGAACTAATGACCTTGATGCAGCGCGAGGGACAGGCGGCTTCGCACAGATCGCAGCCCACGCACCGTTCGCGGCCGTCGTCGTAGCGTAACAGGCCCAGCGCCCCCCGGTGTGTGTCCGGAATCGTCCGTTGCTCCCGGGGATATTGGAAGGTAATGGGCTTGTGGAACATGTGCTTGAACGTGACTTTCATCGCGTCCCAGATCTCGTAGAAGAGCGCCGCTTGAAGAATTTTCTTTGTCAGTGTACCCACGCTCATGTTCGTCTCCGTTGCACGCTAGACCGCTTCGATCGTGACACGCGTCCGCTTGAACGAGGGGACGCCGGTCACGGGATCCACCTGCACGGCCATGAGATCCTTGACGGGCGGATCGTTGAAGTGCTCGGGGAAGAAGCAGGTTCCCGGCGCAAGCGTATGATCCCGTTGGACGCCGATCTTCAACTGGCCGTGATCTGAGGTCAAGCGGACCGTGCTGCCGTCGCTCAAGCCGAGGCGTTCCATGTCGGATGCATTCATGCCGATGCGGCTCGTGTTGGGCGCGATCTTGATCAGTCCCGGCGCCGCCGTGGAGAGTTTGCCCGAGTGGTAGAGCAATTGGCCCATGAGCAACGTAAATGGGCGGCGGGAGTCGGGGTCGGACGTCTTGTAACGCGCCGCGACGGCGTTGCCGTAGCCGTTTGAGAGATAGCGGTCCGCGGTCGGGACGATCCTGCGGGGTTGACCGAGGTTGTAATAACCGGGGAGCAACTTCATGATCTCGCTTTGAATGTCGTTGGCCGATTCGTATTCCCACCGGCATCCCAAGCCGTTCGCCAGGGCCGCCATGATGTGCCAATCGGGCACGCTTTCTCCGATGGCGTCCATTGCCTGGCGGACCCGCAACACCCGCCCTTCCAGATTGGTGAAGGTGCCGTCTTTTTCGGCATAGGTCGATGCCGGAAGGACGACGTGTGCCAGGCGGGCGGTGTCGGTCAGGAAGGGATCCTGGACCACGAGGAGATCCAGCCGGTCCAACGCCGCCTTGACTTCCAGGGACGCCGGCAGCGTGGCCAGAGGGTTTTCCCCCACCACGTAGAGCGCACGGATCTGGCCGCTTCGGCAACGTTTCAGAATCTCGATCAGGTTGGCGCCCGTTCCGACGGCCGGCAGCGTCGCGTCCCAGGCCTTGGCCAGCCGGTCACGCATCGCGTCATCCTCAAATCCAACGAGACCCGGCAGGAACTCCGGTGCCACGCCCATGTCCGCCGCACCCTGTTCGTTGGCTTCCTCCGTCACGGTGTTCACGCCGCAGCCGGGCTTGCCCAGTTTTCCCGTGATCCAGGCCAGGTCGATCAGCTTCAGGACATTGTGATAGCCGTCCGGCTGTCGCACGATACCCTCGGCGCAGAGCACGATCGATCGAGGCGATTCGGCAAAGATGGCGGCCGCTTCTTTGAAGTGGTCGGCGGTCAGGCCCGTCTTGGACGCAATGTGCTCCAGCGAGAGGTTCGCCAGCGCCGCTTTCAGCGCAGTGAACGCCTGCGGATGGGCGGCGACGGCTTCTTCGTCGACGAGATCGAGTTCGATGGCTGCCTTGACGAGGCCGTCGATAGCCAGCCCTTCGGTGCCCGGCGAGATCAGGTGGGGGTGCGAGGCCAGCTTGCCGATGTTGGTGACGCGGGAGTCAAACACCATGACCTGCGCCTTGTAGACGCGGATCGCCTCCTTGATTCTGACCGCGGTGAGCGGGTTGGTTTCGGTCAGGTTCGAGCCGACGATGATGACCGCCTTCGCCTTGGTCAGATCTTCCCAATCGTTGGGCGTGCGGCCGAGACCCAGGGCGTATTTGGCGGCGCGCACGAAATTCATATGGCCGTAGCGCGCACTGCTGTCGAGGTTGTTGGTGCGGAATCCGGCCCGCATGAGCTTCTGGAATAAATACAACTCTTCGTTCGTGCAGCGGGCGGTGATCAGGCCGGCAATGGCATCGGACCCGTGCTTTTTCCTGATCTCGGTGAATCGGTCGACGGTCGCGTGCATGGCCTCCAGCCAGGGCACCTCGACCAACTGCCCCTCCTTGCGAAGCAGGGGTTGTCTCAGACGGGCCGGCGAGTCGATGTATTCGAAGCCGAATCGTCCTTTGACGCAGATACCGCCGTGCCCTTTGGAGGTATCGGCCCGGTCGCCCCATTTGTTTTTCCAGGACAGGGGGGACGTGACGCGAACGACTTCCGAATCCTTGGTCTCCACGTGAATCTGGCAGCCGTCGCCGCAGTAATTGCAGGTCGTGGTCGTCTTCTTCATCTGCCAGGGTTTGTACAGATACTTGGAGAACTTGTTCGTGATGGCGCCGACGGGACAGACGGCGAGGCAGTCTCCGCAGAATTCGCAGGACAGCGGGAGATCGCCCTTGGCCACGACCTGGTTGAAGCCGCCTTTTTTCATGAACTGGAGCGCATCGATCATCAGCACGTCCTTGCAGACGTTGATGCATTCGGCGCAGGCGATGCAGCGGTTCATGTTGAAGTCGAGCACCAGGCTGCGGGTGTCTTCCGGGATGAATTTCTGCTTGGCGTTGGGCAGATTCGTGACCCCGTGGAGAAACGCCATGTCCTGCAATTCGCAATGTCCGTCCGCATCGCAGACCGGACAGTCGAGCGGATGCACGGAGAGATGCTTCTCGACGGCTTTCTTTCGGGCCTGAAACAGATCGTCCCCTTCGGTTCGGATGATCATGCCGGCCGCCGCTTTGGCCGTGCAGGAACGAACCGGAGCCTTCTTGCCCTCCTGCATCACCAGGCACATCCCGCAGGAGCCGAACGGATCGAAAGTGTAGTGGTAGCACATCGCCGGAATGATCTTGCCGGTATTGGCGATGACGTCATAAAGCGACACGCCGTCTTTGGCGCTGACGGTCTTGCCGTCGATGGTCAGCTCGATGGTCGCGGCTTCAACTTCCGGGTTCGTGGCCGGTTTCAGTCCCATAGTTCCTCAACGCGGTGACGCCGCGTGAACGGCGCGTCGGGGGGTGAATGCCCCGACGACGGTTCTATCGATCGCACTCTCCCATGACGATGTCGTACGTGCCAAAGAGCGTAATCGCGTCCGCGATCATGTACCCCCTCGACATGTGATCGAACGCGCCCATGTGGATGAACGAGGGAGCGCGGATCTTCAGTCGGTACGGCTTGCCTCCACCCGTGCTGACGATGTAGAAGCCCAATTCTCCCTTGTGGGCTTCGGTCCCGCAGTAGATCTCTCCGGGCGGAGCGTTGAATCCCTGTGAAAAAAGCTTGAACTGTTGAATCATGGATTCCAAATTCGTGAAGACCCGTTCCTTCGGCGGCAAGGTCACGCTGGGAACGTCGGCCATGATCGGTCCTTCCTGCAGCTGCTCCAAACACTGCCGGACGATCTTCACGCTTTCATAGAGCTCCATGACGCGGATCCAGTACCGGTCGTACGTATCTCCGTTCTTGCCTAGTGGTACGTTGAACTCGCATTTCGGATAGGCCGAGTAGGGTTCGGCCTTGCGCAAGTCATAGTCCACGCCGGAGCCCCTGAGGGTCGGTCCGCTCAACCCGAAGTTGACGGCATCTTCCGCGGAGATCACGGCGACGCCTTTCGTCCGGGCCAGCCAGATGCGGTTCTTTTCCAGGAACACGATGTATTCGTCGATCTTGGGAGGAAAATAGTCCAAAAACTGCTTCAACTTGGCCAGCAGCGAGGGCGTAAAGTCCCGCTCGACTCCACCGATGCGATACCAGCTGGTCGTCAGCCGGGCTCCGCACAGTTCATCAAACCAATCCAGCAGGATTTCCCGGTCCCGAAAGCAATAAAAGAACACCGTCATCGCGCCGATGTCGAGCGCTTGCGTGCCGAGCCAGAATTGGTGGCCGATGATCCGCTGAACTTCCGCGACGATGGTGCGGAGATACTCGGCCCGCTCCGGCACGGTGATGTTCATGAGTTTTTCGACCGCGCGACAGTAGGCAAAGTTGTTGTACATCGCGCAGACGTAGTCGAGCCGGTCGGTATGAGGAATGAACTGATGATACGTGCCCTCTTCCGCCAGCTTCTCGACGCCCCGATGGAGAAATCCCATCACCGGCGTCGATTTGACGAGACGCTCTCCCTCCAACTCGAGAATGACTTTCAGCACTCCGTGCGTGCTGGGATGCTGCGGACCCATGTTGAGCAGCAGTTCTTCCGTGCGGAGCGTCGGCAGGGTTTCGCTTTCCGGATGCGCCGGATCGACTTTGTATACTGTCGTGCGTTGGTCTTCAAAAGCCATGGTTCGACGGATCCTTAGCGCGCGGTCTCGTCCAGGAAATCAAACGTGTCGCGCCATCCCTTCCCGCGAAGCGGGAAGTCCTTCCGCAGGGGATAGCCTTCGGTATAGTCGTCCGGCATGAGTATGCGGCGGAGATCGGGGTGACGACGAAATCTGATGCCCATCATGTCGTACACTTCCCGTTCCATGAAATCCGCGCCCTTCCAAATATCGGTCAGCGAGTCCACGATGCAATCCGTTTCCGGCACGCGCGTCTTGAGCCTGATTCTGTGGCGCTTGCGGATGGAATAGAACTCATACACGACTTCGAAGCGCAATTCGTCGTCCGGCCAATCGACGGAGCTGACATGCACGATGTAGTCAAAGTCCATCGCGGGATCGTCGTGCAGGAACTGGGCGACCGCATGGAGTTTTTCCCGGCGGACCGTCACCGCCAGGTCTCCGCGCCATTCGACGGCTTGGAGGAACGCCTCGTCGAAATTCTCTTGAATGCGATTCGATACGTGCTGCAGAGACATGGACGCTCTTTATACTTTGACGCGCGGCTTGACCTGTTCAGGCTGCTTCAAGAACACCCGCTTTTGCATGATCCGCTCTTGCAGTTTCAAAATTCCGTCGAAAAGGGCCTCGGGAGTGGGGGGGCAACCGGGAACATAAATATCCACCGGCACGAACCGGTCGACTCCCTGCACGACGCTGTAACTGTCATAAATGTTGCCGGACGTTGCGCATGATCCCATGGCGATGACGTATTTGGGCTCTGGCATCTGGTCGTAAATTTTCCGGATGACCGGAGCCATCCGGCGGCAGACGGTCCCGGCCACGATCATGAGATCCGACTGTCTGGGCGACGCGCGAAACACTCCGGCGCCGTAGCGGTCCATGTCATAGCGTGAAGACACGGCCGCGATCATCTCGATGGCACAGCAGGCCAGACCGAAGGTCATCGGCCAGAGAGAGCCTTTCCTGGCCCAATTCACGGCCTTTTCAACGGTCGTCGTAATGACGTCCGGCGCTCCGTCTTTTTCCTGCCGGCCCAGTTGAATCAGTCCCATTCCAGGGCTCCCTTGCGCCATGCGTAGACGTAGGCCACGACGAACAATGCGATGAAGATCAGCATTTCGACCAGCCCGATCAGGCCGAGCTTCTCGAAGGTAACGGCCCAGGGATAGAGAAAGATCACTTCGATGTCGAAAATCACGAACAGCATCGCGAAGATGTAGTACCGGACCGGGAAAGGCATACGGGCGTCGGAAAAGGGTTCCGACCCGCATTCGTAAGCCGACAGTTTCTCCGGTTCGGGATACTTGGGTTGAACCAAATAACTGAGCAGCAGCGTCACGACGCCGAACGCCAACGCGATAAAAATGAAAAGCAAAATCGGAAAGTACTTCGTCAGATACTCGAGGAGTAACTCAATGCCACTCATCGAAATGACCTTTCAACACCTGGAGTTGCGTCAGAAAGGGGGATCTTAGACGGCGGATTGCAGAGATAGCAAGCGTACAAAGGACCTAGGGGAGTCCGGCCCCAAAAGTCCTACGGGAAAAGGTCGGAATTCGCCCGACTCTTACCGGTCTCTCTCGTCGGAATCGGGAGGCTGTTTCAAGGGCTTTGGCTGCGATGCCATCAAGACCGAGGGCATTCGAAGATGGACCGGCTTGGCCTGATCTGCACCGTCCCATTCCGGTTCCAGAGGAGACAAGGCCAAGGCTTTTTTCCGCCGATGGATCTGCGTCTCGATCGGAGAGCGCCGGGATCGTTCCTGGCCTTGGCGGGCATGTGCCGACATCCGATTTCTCCTGGATCACCGACTCATTTCCTTAGGACGTTACCACCGGGTTTACCGCCGGGTCAATCATGGGACAAGCGTGCGACAAGTCTGCAATATTCTTGACAATCAGGGACTGTTTGCTAAGGTTCTGTCAATAGCATTGGTTTCCAACAAGAAGGACGACCTATGAGCATCTATTTTACTCGCACCGCATCGGCGTTCCTCCTCAGCGCGATGACCCTTGCACCCGTCGTGGCCTCGGCGGACGACCTGGACACGATTCGATTCGGAGAAGCGGCGCTCGGGTTTGCCGCCGGCTCGATCCAGCAGACCACTCCGCAAGACGGGGTGGTGAACGTCACCACGGGGGACAATCAGACGACCGGTGATCGGATGCAATTGGGATTACGGGATACCCTCTATCTGCGGCTGAAGAATCCCGGAGATGCAGCGGTTGGCGATCTCTATACGGTCTTCAAGCGGGCCCGCAAGGTCTTCCACCCCGTGACCAGGGAGTATCTGGGATATCTGGTTATTCGTCTTGCCGTCGTCGAAGTCGTACAGGTCGACAGGACGCTCACCACGGTGCGGGCGGTCCGGGCCTATGGAGCGGTGTCTCCGGGTGATCCGGCGGTGAAGTTCTCGCTGCCGGCCGAACCGGAGCCGGCCTCAGCTCCTTCTTCCGGGGATGTCAGCGGCATGGTGGTTGAGCTCCAGGCCGACAAGGGCATGACCCTGGTGGCGCAGCGCAATGTTGTCTATGTCGACCGAGGCAGCAACGACGGTCTGCGGCCCGGCGATTCGATGGAAGTCATTCGTTCCGGTGGGAACTTGCCACCAAGGGCGGTCGGAGAAATCAAGATCCTTTCGACTGAGGCGCGAACCTCGACCGCCTTGGTCACGCGATCGACCTCGCGAATCCTGCCCGGAGACCGGTTTCGCACCAAGCCGCCGCAAGGAGAAGCTGTTCCCGTCTCTCTGTCGGCCCCCCAGGAATTGCAGCCGCTGACCACGGCTCGTCAGACCGTGGAGGCGGTTCCGAGCGAGGTCCGGAACATTCAGCCTATATCGCGCGAGACTCGCATCACGCTCAGCGATCTCATGAAGCAATTGCGATACGAATCGGGCGAGGCGACGATCAGGCCAGATGGCTATAAGATTCTTGACGCGCTGACCGAGTATCTGAAAACCGCGCCGGCGGACCAGCTCATTCGTGTAGAGGGCCATGCCGACAACATGGAAATCGGTCCTGCCCTGAAATCGCGATATCCGACCAACTGGGATCTTTCGAAGGATCGTGCGAGCGGGGTGTTGCGTTATCTTGTCGAGAAAGGCGGGATCGATTCGGCCAGGATTTCATCCGTGGGGTACGGCGATACGAAACCCCTGGTGAGCAATGCCTCGGAAGCCGGCCGACAAAGGAATCGCCGGGTGGACATCGTGCTGTACCTTCCGGAGCCCGACGCGACTCTTCCTGAGCAGACAAAGGGTCCGGCTAGGGAAGAGCATGCGGAGAAGGTCGGTGTTCTGCCGGTGCAAAAGCCTGAGGTCTCGATGGCTTCCGTAGACCGAGTCCCGGCTCCGCCAACCGTTATCGACGAAGTTTCGGAACGGAACGGTGCTGGTCAGGTCCCGACGGACAAAGCGGCCGAAAGCGGAGAAGCGATCGGTCAGGAACAGCCTGCTGAGGCATCCGTTCCCCTTCAGCCCTAACTCCTTCACTCCGTAATCAGGCGGAGCGGCACGCGAATATCTTTGCTTGCTCCGCCTTGCCCTTCCGTTGTCCCCTCTTTTCTCCTGCTGCTACAATGAGGCATGCGAGAGGTTTCGCCCGCCGAGTCGCCCGGTACGGCTCGGCGTCTCTATGCGGAGATCGTTGTCCCACGCCACATCCGGAGTTCATTTACCTATCTGGTGCCCTCGCATCTACGGCCGATCCTTCGAGTCGGACATTGTGTTCACGTTCCCTTCGGACGGAGCCGGCTCCAAGGCACTGTGGTCTCGCTCGGCGAGAACCTTCCCGTCGGAATAAGCCGAGAACGGCTCAAAGAGATCAGTTCCGTCTCTACGGCCGACGGACTCGATGAAATTTCGCCGGAGCGGCTTGAGCTGGCAAAGCGCGTGGCCGACTACTATGTCGCCCCCTTGGGGCAATGCCTGAGGCTGGTATTGCCTCCTCCAGACGGCGGCAAGAAGCGGAATAGCCCTCTCAAGTTGACGATGTCCGGCCGCGAGGCCCTGGTTACCTCCGCTCTTGAAGACCAGGTTCGCTCTCTGCTCGAACGATTACGAAAGAAACCGGCGGGCATCAGGACATCTACGCTCTTGAAACACGGCACTTCCACGCAACGGCGGATCGTAGAGGATCTCATCGAGAAAGGTTGGGCTACTCCGGTTCAGGCACGATCTGATCACGAGGATTCTTCTCCGGTCGACTCAAGTCAGAGGACGATGTCCATCCTGTCTCTTGATGGTGGACATTCGTTCGCGGACGACGCAACGTCACGCGCCGTTGAGACGCGCCTGCATGCCGCGCTCGAGGGAGGCCGATCGGACGCCCTCGTTCTGCAGGCCCCCCTCGCGCACCGCATGGAACTGCTGTGCCGGGCGATTCACCGGACGCTCGCCAGTGGACGGTCGGTGCTCGTCCTGGTTGGAGAAACGGATCGAGCGCGGTGGTTGGCCGATAGACTCACACAACGGGGCATCACCGTTGCCGCCTGCCTACATTCGGCGTTGCTCGATGAGACGCGTGCCGAAGTATGGCGTCGGGTGAAGGAGCCGGTACCGCAGGTCGTAGTGGGAACCAGATCGGCTGTCTTTCTCCCGTTCTCTTCCTTGGGAATGATTTGGATCGAGGCAGCCGGCGACACGTCGTTCAAGGAACCACAAGAACCTCGCTATCACGCGCGGGACGTGGCGCGCTTGCGCATGGAATCGGGACGAGGTCTCCTGATTCTCGGCTGTTCTCAGATCCCGCTGGACGTCGCCAACCCTATGGACGACTCGGGGACGGTCGTGCGCCAAGGGCCGTCGGTGGAATCACGCCCCAACGTCGAGGTTGTCGACCTTCGGTCCTTCGGGAAAGGCACGTTATTGACCCCGCCGTTGCTTGACGCGATGCGTGAGGCGATCGACGGCCGATCCGGTGTCCTGCTCTTCCTTAACCGCAAGGGCTATGCGAATGCACTTGTGTGTCGCGATTGCGGTGAGGTGCCTCGATGCGTCTCCTGCCGGATTGCAATGGCTTATTCGCGACGGACCGGACGGTTGCTGTGTTCGTATTGCGGTACAGGCGCCGTGCCTCCGAGCACCTGCCCGGTCTGTTCGGGGCATCGTCTGCAACCGATCGGTAACGGGACCGAACGGGTTGAAGAAGAGGTTAGTTGCCAGTTTCCCGATGCACGGGTGGTCCGGGCGGATGGGGACACCATGCGGAAGCCGTCGAAAGCGATCACGGGGTGGAAAACCATTCAGGACCGGCAGTGGGACGTACTCATTGGGACGCAACTCGTCCTTCGGGATTATGCCGTACCCTTGGTCGGTCTCGTCGGGGTCGTTCATGCGGACGTCACTCTCAACCTTCCCGACTTCCGCGCAGCCGAGCGTACTTATCATATGCTGTGCGAAGCGGCGGCGCTGGCCCGTCCGGCCAAAGACGGAGGACGGGTCATTATTCAGTCTTACCTGCCGTCCCATCATGCCATTCAGGCCGTCGTTCACAAGGATGAGACGATATTCGCCGCCGAGGAGCTTCGCCATCGAGCAGCGCTCGGATATCCCCCGGCCGTTCACTTGATCGGGCTCTATGTGTCAGGAAGGGATCAAGGCCTTGTCGAGAAGGCTGCGTTGGAACTGGTCGGCCGGCTCCGAGTATCTCCGATCATGCCGGATAAATCATGGCCGACCGGTCTTGGCGAAAATGCCGTGCTCGGACCCGTGACACCTCCTGGAGCCAACATTCGCGGGCGACATCGTCGCCAGATCTTGGTCAAGTCTGTCTTGCGGGAACAGGGTGTGCGGTTGGTTCAGCAGAGTCTTGAACTCGTCGAGAGTGCCTACCGGAAGCACGTCGTCAAGTTCGACGTCGACGTGGACCCGGTCGAGATGTGGTGATCAACGTTTCTTGCGCGAGGTGGCGCGCGCAGGCGGTGGAGCGTCTGCGGATACCACGGCCGGTGCCGCCGAACGTTTAAACAATCCGTAGGAAAAGGCCAGCCAAAATGCCGCGGAGAGAATGCCCATGAGGGCGGCGGAGAGCAGCATGCCCATCTGCTCCTCGGAGGGCTGGGAAGTCGAGGAACGGATGTGTTGCATCGTGATGATCGGCCAGAGAAAACTCTCGATCCCCAACAACAAGGTGACCCATGCCCAGATCGTGGTGATGGTCTTGCCCCGCCAAACGAGGAACCCTGTGGCAATGGCGAAGACGACACCCCCGCCGACGGGCGAGAGGTGATCCCATGCCAGCCATGCACCGACGGCGATGACGAGACTGCCGGCGAACGCGTTGACGAGTTGGATCCAGAACGGGTGCATACCGCAGCGCCTATCTGATTTGGGGCCAGTGTGCGTGGGAGGGGCGACTTTGTCAACGAGGGACGGGCGGAGTGAAGCGGAATCTCAGGCAAGGAGCGCGGACTCAGCTGCTTCCAATAAGGCTTTCATCTCGAAGGGTTTTTGCAGAGTACTGTGTGCGCCCAGCATTTTTGCGACATCCAAAAATCCAAGAACCCCGATCATGTCGCTGCCGCCGGTAATGGCGATGATCTTGACGTTCGGCGCTTCGCGGCGCAAGACGGTAATGCATTCCAAACCGTCCTGATCGGGCATCAAGATGTCCGTAATCACGACATCCGCCGGTCGAAGGCGGTACTGCTCAAGCGCGTCCCGTCCGTTGCTGGCCTCTGCGACGCGATAGCCGGCCTCTTCGAACGTGGTTCGAATCAGTTGGCGAACTTGGTCCTCGTCGTCGACGATCAGAATGGAAGGCATGGGGCTCCCCGTTCGCTCAAGCTCGTATTTCTCTGCCACACGGCTCGGTTCGACCGTGTGCGTTCCTTGGATCACTGTAGCATCCGCTGTGCGGGAGGGCAAACAATTGGCGTCTTTCAATAAGAGAGGGAGCTTCTTTTCATGAGGAGTCGTCTGCAACGAGGAGTAGGAAACCGATGGAAGGACCCGCCGGCGTCGTGCCGGCAGGCCTTGCACGTGAGCCGGATGATTTTGGTGCCGAAGGCGGGACTTGAACCCGCACGGCTTTCGCCACACGCCCCTCAAACGTGCGTGTCTGCCATTCCACCACTTCGGCACTTAAGGCACGCTGAAACGCCCTTCAACTTCGTTCTCGGTCGCCGGCTTCACTGCGGACGCAACAACCTCTACGCCTCGTTCGCAGGCTCTCTGCGGCCTTGTTCCAGGGCATTTGAGCGCGCCTGAGAACTTCGCTCGCTGGCTGCACTCTCGTCGCAGGGCCGTTTGAACCTCCGGCAAATCGTCAAATTGCCTACGACTCCGGGCAAGCCAGAGGGAGCGGCATTATAGGAGGAGCCCAAAATTCTTGTCAACGAACGGGACGTTCGGTAGAATCGGCCCGCACGTCTCGAATGGGTTCTGTGCGCACCTTTCGGATCATCCGACTCAGGACGACTCATCAATGACACCCGCGCATATGCTTTCCCGGCCTCGGACCGGGACTCAAGTCGCCGCGTTCTTTGATTTGGACAACACCTTGTTGCCAGGCGAGGCCAGCGAGGTGCGATTCTTTCGGTCTCTCTGGAGGCGGAAGGTCGTGGGCTGGCCGGAATTCAAGGCCAGCGCCGGGTGGCTCTTTCGGCACTTGCCCGCGCTGTCGCTTCAACCTCTCCGCGAACGCAAGTTGTACCTCGTGGGCAAACCGGCCCAGGTGATCGAGCCGCTTGGAGAAGAATTTTGCCGTGAGGAACTCTGCCCCATGGTGGCGGTGGACGGGATGAGGCGGATGGAAGAACATCGTCGCGCCGGGCACAGGATCGTCCTCATTACGGGATCGCTGGATTTCCTCGTTCAACCTATTGCGGACGCGCTCCGTGTCGACCGGTCCATTGCGGCGGTTCTTGAGCAGGCCGAAGGACTTTATACGGGCCGATTAGTCGCTCCTCTGCCCTACGGCGAAGAGAAGCGAGTGCTCATTCAACGGTTGGCTGCCGAGTTGGATTTGGACTTAGGGTCCTGCTTCGCCTATGGCGATAGCCCGGGGGATCTTGAGATACTCAAAACGGTCGGCCATCCGATGGTCGTGAACCCGATCAGAGGCATGGGCGCGCTGGCCGTGCAATATCGCTGGCCGATCGTGCGCTGGCGGTAGCAGCACATGTGAGCGGCATTCGGGACGGAACGTTCGGCATGCGAATCACCGAGATTTTTCACAGTATCCAAGGGGAATCCACGTATGCGGGGCAGCCCTGCGTCTTCGTACGGCTGACAGGCTGTCCTCTCCGTTGCACCTGGTGCGATACGGCATACGCATTTTACGGGGGACAAGAGATTTCCCTTGCCGACGTGATGATCGCCGTCAAGTCGTACGGATGCAGACTCGTCGAAATCACCGGCGGAGAGCCTCTGGCGCAATCCCAGACCTGTCAGCTCGTCGAATCGTTGTGTGAGGAGGAATATGCGGTTCTGATTGAGACCAGCGGCGCCATCGATATTTCGGCGGTGGACCGGCGTGCGCACGTGATCCTGGATGTGAAGTGCCCTGGAAGCGGGATGACGGAACGGATGTGGTGGCCGAACCTGACGCAGTTGACTGCAAAGGACGAGGTCAAATTCGTGGTTGCCGGCCGGAACGATTACGACTGGGCGGTAGGGATCATCGAACGCTATGGTCTGATCGGATTGTGTCCGGTGCTCATGAGTCCGGTCTTTGAGACCCTTGAGCCTCGACAACTGGCCGAATGGATCTTGACGGACCGGTTGCCGGTTCGGTTCCAGCTGCAGCTTCACAAATTTATCTGGGCACCGGACGCCCGCGGCGTCTAGGACCCGATTCCGTCGTCGGTCTGACGGCCGAATCGACAGCAAGCAAAACGCAAGAAGGAGACGCAATGAAGCTGATGCAGGTTCAGGTCAACGTGGGGCGGCCCGAGTCCGAAGCGGTCGAGGTCCTGGCCCTGACACATTGTGAAGGAGAAGCCTTGGCGAAACAGGACGCAGGCGGGTTGGACAAGGCGCTCGGCGGTTCGCTGCAAGGTCTTCTCCGGAGCGGAGAGTTCGAGGGGCGGACGGGCGAAACGCTGCTGTTCCATACGCAGGGCAAGGTGCCGGCCAAACGGCTGCTCTTGATCGGATTGGGAAAGAAAAAGTCTCTGACGCTCGACAGCCTGAGGCAGGCGATGGGGCATGCGGCAAAACGCGCGCGCCAAGCGAAGGTGGACGCGGTCACGGTCTGCTATCCGACCGCGACCCCCAAGGGTCATTCTCCCGTGGAAGTCGCTCAGGCCATGACGGAAGGCGCCGTGCTCGGGGGCTATCACTTTACGACGTACCGCAGCGAGGACACGGCCGCAAAGGACATCGGTTTCATGACCCTGCTTATGCCGCAAAAAAGCCAGGTGAGGCAGGGAAACGAAGGCGTCCGACGGGGTCTTGCCACGGCCGAGGCCACGATGTTCGTTCGCGACCTCTGTAATCATCCCTCCAACGTCATGACCCCGGCGCGCATCGCCGACGAAGCCAAAGCCGTCGCCAAGCAGGAACATCTGACGCTCAAGATTCTCGAGCAAAAGGACATGGAACAACTGGGGATGGGCGCGTTGCTGGGCGTCGCCAGGGGTAGTCATGAACCGCCGAAATTCCTGATCCTGGAATACAACCGCGCCAGGAAAAAAGACGAACGACCGGTCGTGTTCGTCGGGAAGACCATCACCTTCGATACGGGAGGGATCTCGCTGAAGCCCGCCGAGAACATGGAGCACATGAAGGCGGACATGACCGGCGGCGCCGAGGTGCTGGCGGCGATCAGAGCGGCATCCCGCCTGAAGCTGCCGCTCCGGCTCATCAGCATTCTTCCGGTAGCGGAGAACATGCCGGGAGGGCGGGCGATGAAGCCGGGTGACATCGTGAAAACGCTCTCGGGTAAGACCGTCGAAGTGCAAAACACCGACGCGGAAGGCCGGCTCATTCTCTCGGACGCGCTCTTTTATGCCCAGCGCTACAATCCCGCGGCGCTGGTCGATATCGCGACCCTTACGGGCGCCTGTGTCGTGGCCCTCGGCCAATTCGCCATCGGCATGTTTGGAACGGACGCCAGACTGAAGGACCGGGTTCGGAAGTCCGGTTTGACGGCGGGAGAACGTGTCTGGGAGATGCCGCTGTGGGACGAGTATTTCGAGCAGCTGCGGAGCGATGTCGCGGATATGCGGAACATCGGAGGTCGCGGAGGAGGCATGATCACGGCCGCATTGTTCCTGAGCAAATTCGCGGGTGACTATCCCTGGGTGCACCTCGATATTGCAAGCACCGATTGGAGCGAGCGGGAGCGGGCGTATATTCCCAAGGGGCCGACGGGCATCGGCACGAGGCTGCTGATTCAGTATCTAATCGATCGGAGCTTGTAGCGTGGCACGGCCTCACATGACGGTTCGCGAAAAAATCGGCCAGCTGTTCATGATCGGCTTCATGGGCACGTCCGTGACGCCCGAACTCGCGGGATTTCTGAAAGCCTACAAGCCGGGCGGCGTCATTCTCTTCTCGCGGAATTTGGAGTCCGTCGGCCAGATCGTGGAATTGACCAACGACCTGCAGCAATGCAATCCGAAGTCGCCTCTCTTGATTTCGATCGACCAGGAAGGGGGCCGCGTTTCGCGGTTGCCGGACGGCTTCACGATTTTTCCTCCGTGCGAGGTCCTGGGGCGATGCAATTCCGCCGAGTTGACCTATGCGGCCGCCGCCACCATCGCGAAAGAGCTGCGGGCGGTCGGAATCAACATGAACATGGCTCCCGTGCTCGACGTCAACAGTAATCCCGACAATCCCATCATCGGTGACCGAGCGTTCGGGACCACACCGGATCTCGTCAGCGAGGCGGGCATTCTCACGGCCGCCGGGCTGCAGGACAACCAGGTGGTGGCCTGCGGAAAGCATTTCCCCGGTCATGGCGACACCGCAGCGGACTCCCATAAGGAACTCCCCGTGGTGGATGCCGATCGGGAACGGCTCGATGCCGTCGAGCTCGTGCCGTTTCGGCGCGCGGCGGCCGCCGGCGTGGCAGCGATGATGACGGCGCACGTGCTTTACAAAGCGCTGGACGCGCAGCGTCCCGCGACATTGTCCCCACTCATCATCACGCGTCTGCTGCGGGATCAATTTCGGTATGATGGCGTCGTGCTCACGGACGATTTGGAGATGCATGCGATCGTCGATCACTATGGCGTCGCGGATGCCGCGGTCCGCGCTGTCCAGGCCGGATGCGACGTGCTGTTGATCTGCAAAGATCGGGAACGTGAAGTGGAGGCATTCGAGGCGATCGAACGATCCGTCGCGGTTGGGGACATCACGATGGATCGTCTGGATCAGTCCGTGACCAGGATCCAGCGGCTGAAACAGCGGTATGTGCTTCCCTACCGGCCGGCCTCGATTTCCGACGCACGGCTCGTCGCCGGTTGCCGGACTCACCGAGCGCTCTTGCAGAGCGTGTGTCAAACGGGGACTCGAATGGTCAAAGCAGCGATGCCGCAGGTTTTGTAACGACCGAGCGTATTGGGAAGGAGATCCCGTGCCGCTGAAAAAGGGCGATCTGATCGATGAGCGAAAGCGCCATCCTGACTCCTGCGGGCTAGTGGTCAAGGTGATGGGGGGAGGAGCGGGCTTCGAAAAAATCATTTGTTGCGATCATGAATTGACCGATGAGGACGTCGTGTCGGAGATCCGTCCGTCCGGCGGCCGTAAGAGAGGCGTTCTGCCGCTGGCGGTCGTTCTCGATGAAAAGAAGTTTTACCCTGATTCCTGCGGGCTGCGGGTCATGATCATGGACGGGGGGGCCGGTTTCAAGGAGATCCGCTGTTGCGGGCACTCCCTCACCATAAGTTCGATGCGGGAGCTCAAGTACGGAGCATTGCGGGGAGCAGGCCCAGGGGAAGACCCGGACGCTCAACCGAATGCGCCGGCCGGAACCGCATGATCCCGACGGGCTAAGAGGAGTTTCATGAAGGATCGCAGAGAGGTCATGAACCGGTGGTGCGGGGTGATGGAGTGGCTCGACCGGCTCGGCTATATGACGGCCGGATTCAGTCTGTTGGTGTTGGGCATGCTCTTGTTCGCCCACGCCTGGTATGTGTTCGCTATCAAGGCCGGCCAAGCCGGGCTCTTGCCGTCCGGCCTCAAGCTGTTGAACGATCTCCTGCTCGTGATCATTCTGCTCGAGTTGTTTCGAACGGTGATCCGCTTCCTCCAGACCGAGGTGCTCGACTTGGAGCCCTATCTGGCTGTCGGCATCATCGCGTGCACCCGGCGTGTGTTGACGGCCAGCGCAGAACTGTCCCATCTCCCGTCGATGAGTGAAAACCAGTTCTACCAATACCTCATGGACGTGGGACTGAACGTCATGGTGATCATGGTCCTCGTCATCGGGGTCTTCTTGGTTCGCAAACGTCCGGTTCCTTCCTCTGTTCCCCTTCCATAAGCGTCCCGGCAAACGATCGTTCGATCAATGCCACACCCGTTTCGCGGAAAATGCCGCGGGGTGCTTGGACGCGCCTCGCTCGGGAGGGCCTCGTTGCATCGCACGCTGTAAGGATGCGCCACAGGGATCAGACTTCGGCCACCTGAGGCATCGTGGGAAAGCACACCGGTCCGCTGCGGCTTGCCTGGCTCTCGGCTCTTATGGCATCATGCCGCTTCTCTAGGAGCTGGGATGGCCAATTTGATCGAATACGTCGGCTGCGTGCACATATTCCTGGGGCCGTATCGCGGGAACCCGATCGCGCTCTACCTCAGGAGGACGGACAACCAATGTCATATTGGCCCAAAGGTCTATCCTTGGAACGAGATCGTGGGAACGGGAGAGACTCCCAACAAGGCCGCTGCGGATTTCGAGAATAAGTGGAAAGCCAAGGGATTGTCGGCCGACATGTACTCGGGGCCGTCATGGGACGGCGGAATCAAGCCGGAAAAGCCTGCGCCACCCAAACCTCCCGCGCCTCCCAAACCTGCCGCCCCGTCTGCGGCCACTCAAGGGGCGCCTCCCGCAGCTCCGGCTGCCGCGTCCCAACCCTCTGCACCGGATTCTTCTGCCGAACCCAAAAACGGTCCGGCTTCCTGATCATTGCTGTTTTTCAGGGCAGCCGAGCTGCGCGATCGGCTCCAATGCCGCCAGCCTGCTCTGTTTGAACCCGTATCCGAGATAGACGAGAATACCGATCACCGTCCAAACCCCGAAGCGGATCCATGTCAATCCGGGCAACTGCCACATCAGTCCGAGACAGGCCATCGTCGCGAGTATCGGGACAATGGGCATGAACGGGAGCCTAAACGGTCTGGGATGATTCGGGTTGGTATACCGCAATACGATGACGCCGATGCAGACGAGGACGAACGCGAAGAACGTTCCGATATTGGTCATATCGGCGGCCTCTCCGATGGGGATAAACGCCGACAGGACCGCCACGGCGATGCCGGTCAGGATCGTGGCTCTATGCGGCGTTCCGAAACGAGGATGGACGGCGGACAACCACGGGCCGAGTAGTCGATCGCGCGACATCGCGAAGAAGACCCGAATCTGACCGAGCATCATCACGACAAGGACGCTGGTGATGCCGGCCACGGCGCCGATGGCTACGACTGCGGCGCCCCACTTGAATCCGACGAGCTGCAACGCCTCCGCTACCGGAGCGTGGATGTCGATCTGACCAGCCGGAACCAGCCCCGTCAGCACCGTCGCCACCGCGATATAGATGACCGTACAGACGGTCAGCGATCCGATGATCCCGATCGGAACATCGCGCTTTGGATTCTTGGCCTCTTCGGCCGCGGTCGAGACGGCGTCGAATCCGATGTACGCGAAAAAGACGATGGCGGCGGCCGCGCCTACGCCGGCAAACCCCTGCGGCATGAACGGTGACCAATTGCTCGGATTTAACGAGGTGCTCCCGATTCCGATGAAAAACAGGATCACGGCCAGTTTGATGACGACGACAATGCCCGTCATCCGCGCGCTTTCCTTGATGCCGACGACGAGGACGACGGTGACGAGGAGCACGATGATGGCGGCGGGAAGGTTGGCGATGCCTCCTTCGGAGCCTCCGGGTGGATGGGTCGCCCAATGGGGAAGTTCGAGTCCGGCCAGCCGGAGCAAATTGTTGAAATAGCCGGACCAACCGATCGCGACCGCCACGCAGGCGACCCCATACTCGAGGATCAGGTTCCACCCCGTCAGCCAGGCCAGCAGTTCTCCCAATGTCGCATAAGAGAACGTGTAGGCGCTTCCGGCTACGGGAATCATGGCGGACATTTCGGCATAGCATAGGGCGGCCAGGGCGCAGGTCAGTCCGGATAAGACAAAGGACAGGATGATCCCCGGCCCGGCGCCGGGCCGGTGGGAATCGCCCACGATCGCCGTTCCGATCAGGACGAAAATGCCGGTCCCGATGATGGCTCCGATGCCCAGGCATGTGAGGTCCCAGGCGGTCAGAGTTTTCTTCAATCGATGGGTGGGATGATCGGCATCTGCTAGAATCTGTTCGATCGGTTTGGTCCGAAATAACCTGTGTACCACGGGTTCTCTCTTGTGCGTGGAAGGGACAATCGGGGGGGCGGTCGTCATCTAGTCGTGCACGTCAGCCCAAGTATAGCAGGTCTTTCCGCATTTGCCGGTCTGATTGGGAGGTCACCGTGCCGCCGGGCGCGTTTGCGCGGCGCGCAGGAACGCTTCAAATAGCCGCCGATGGGGCCGGTGCCGATCGAAGAGAAACTCCGGGTGCCACTGCACTCCAAGAAAAAAGCGATGTTTCCGTGATTCGATGGCTTCCACAATTCCGTCGGGAGCCACGGCGCTCGCCACGAGCGACGGCGCGACGTCTTTTACCGACTGGTGATGGGAACTGTTGACGCGGACAGTGGCTGCGCCGAGGATTCTCCGAAGGAGGCTGTGCTGGGTGACGCGTACAGCATGGCTGAGGCGAGTGGCGCGTGCCGTCTGCCGATGTTTGAGCGTCGTCCGTACTTGAGAGGCGATGTCTTGGAAGAGGCTCCCCCCCAACGCGACGTTCATGGTTTGCATCCCGCCGCAGATGCCCAGGACCGGTAGGTCGGCGGCCTGCGCCATCCGGACCATCTGAAGTTCGAATGCCGAGCGCCGCTGGCTCACCAGAGCGAATGGATACTGCTGGCGCTCGCCATACAGGTCTGGCGGGAGATCCGGGCCGCTCCCGGTCAGGAGCAAACCGTGGATGTTGGTGAATAACCGGCGACGGGCCTCACGGTCCGATGCGAGGGGGAGCACGATGGGGATTCCGCCGAGCTCTTCGATGGCGCGAACATAACGCGCGCGCAAAAAATACGTGGGCTCCTTGCCGCCCCATTCTTTTCGGTCACCGGCGTTGAAATCTGGTGTCACGCCGATGAGCGGTTTCATCGGTCAGCGAACCGGCTCGACGGCGGGAGCTGAGTCCATGGCCGGCGCAGTCGTTTGCGTTGACGCATCGCCGGTATCGGCTACGCCGAGAAAGCGAATGGGCTTGTCACCCCGGAGATGCTCCGGTGTGATGACGTATGTACCGTACATGCTGGTCGTCCAAATGCTCTTCGCGGCATGCTCGTTCCCACCGGAGAACACGTAGGCCAGACCTCCGACCAAGCCACCTCCGATGGCGAACGCGGTCTTGATGGGCAGGTAAAGAATGGTGCTTAGACCGGAGAGCACTCCTATGCCAGCACTTGACGCATTTCCGCCTTCGGACGGAGGAGGCGTCGCAGACTCTTGACTCCAAGCCGGCGAGACGACGGCGACTGTCCAAAATGCGAGCACCATGGTCAAGGCAATGATTTTGTACCTGAACGATACGGGTAGATCGATCAATGAAGACGAATAGCGGTTCACGGAAGGCCCTCCTTCTTCAACTGAATGATATGAGCTGCGGCGATGACACCTGAAGGCCCCATACACATGCGTGTTCCTGTGGGTTATAACAAATCCCCCTGTGAATGCAAACCCCCTGTCTCTTGGAGATAGACGTCTCAGATACGAGTCGGGTCTCCGGGCTGAAGGTCCATTTCGGCCGCGACGTAAGCTTGGATAAAGTCGTTGCGCCTGATCAGATCGGCTTGTTCTTGCGCGTCCCATGCATCGGCCGTAAGACGTTGGTTCTCTTGGGTGATGCCGGTCAGCAACAGCCGGTCGAGACGGCAGCGGCAGAGGGCTTGGACGAACAGTTCGCCGGCCCGTGCTTCCTGCGCAGCGCGATCCTCGCCCGCCACGTCGCCCAAAGTGTCGGTGAGCCATTGAGAAAAATGGGTGGAGGTACGGCTTGCCTGGATTTGAGCCTCGTTTGCTTCCACGAGCACCTGAATGCCTCCCTTCCAACTGCGCTTCTTGACGTTGAACACGCAGGCATGAGTGGAGGGCTTCGCTTCCACCGGCTCCGGTCCGAAGAACAACGTGATTCGGTATTGAGCTAATTCGGCGGAAGGATCGGCCGGCATGGGGACATTGTAGCATGCCGTACCGGCTCACCGTCGCTTCATTGACGGCTCATCAGACCCGACGATAAGATGCGCCTCGTGATCGATCAGATTCACCGGGACCGTGTGCGAGCCGTTCAACTGGCGCTCAAAGAGGCCGGGACGGCGGACGGCTGGCTGTTCTACGACTTTCGAGGAAGCGATCCGCTCAGTTACCGTATCCTGCTGCTCGATCCTGCTACGCACGTGACCAGGCGGTGGTATTACTGGATTCCTGTCGAAGGGCCTCCACAAAAGCTTCTGCATCGCATCGAACCGCACGTATTGGATTCATTGCCCGGCGAGTCCCACCTGTACGTGTCCTGGGCTCAGCAGCGCGAATTGCTCGCGCGGATGTTGGATGGACGGCGGCGAGTCGTGATGCAGTATTCTCCGATGAATGCCGTGCCGTATGTGTCGCGGGTCGATGCGGGAACCGTCGAACTCGTCGAGAGCGTCGGGGTCGAGGTCGCCAGTTCGGGCGATCTGATTCAGGTATTTGAAGCGGTCTGGACGGATGAACAGCTGGAGTCTCACCAATTCGCGGCAGCGGCGCTCAGGCGGATCGTGGACGAGGCCTTTGCGCATATTCGAGAAATGTTGGTCGCCGGACGGACCCTGACGGAGTACGGTTTGCAACAATTCATTCTCGGTCGGATCCGGGACGCGGGTATGACGACCTCGAGTGCGCCGATCGCCGCCGTGAACGCCCACAGCGCCGATCCGCATTACGGACCACCGCCGTCCGGATCCGCCGACATCAGGCGGGATGATCTGGTGCTCATCGATCTCTGGGCCAAACGGGCGACAGCCGGTTCGGTCTACGCGGACATCACATGGACCGCGTTTGCCGGCCGGACCGTTCCCGATAAGCACCGCACGGTATTTAGTCTCGTCAGGCAGGGCCGAGACGCGGCATTGAATTTTGTCCGTGCGCAACTGGCGGCCGGAACCCGTCCCTTCGGGTGGGAAGTCGATAGTGCTTGCCGGCGGGTCATCGAGACGGCCGGCTACGGCGCGCAGTTCCTGCACCGTACCGGCCATTCGATCGGCGAGGAGGTGCACGGCAACGGCGCCAATATCGACGGTCTTGAGACGCAGGATACGCGGCGACTCATCCCGCGGACGTGCTTTTCCATCGAACCCGGGATCTATCTGCCCGGGGAATTCGGCATCAGAAGCGAACTCGATGTCTACCTGTCCGAGAGGGACGCACTGGTCTTCGGACTCCCCCTGCAGGAGGAGCTGTCGCCGCTGTTGTGAGGAATCACTCGGCCCGCTTCCTTGACAGCAGATCAGGCCGGCCTATACAGTGAACGTTTACGATACCGCTCCTTTCGCGCAAGACAAAGGACGACGCCATGTTCGGCACCATGGGCATTTCGGAATTGATCATCATCCTGGTCATCGTACTCATCATTTTTGGGGCGGGGAAGCTTCCTCAAATCGGGGAAGGCGTCGGAAAGGCACTCAAAGGATTTAAAAAAGAAGTCCACGACATTCCTTCTCCAGAAGCGACGCCATCCGATCAATCCGGTCCACCCGTTCCGCCCGCAGGCCAAGCCGATGTCCATCAGGCGCAATCTCCGGCGAGCCCCCAGGTTGCCTCTCCTCAGCCGAAACCCACGGCACCCTATACACCCGGTCCTGAATTGACTCCAGGGACCACCGCGGCCGCGATGTACAACATGGGGCCCCAGGTCCACTCTGCCGTGTCTAAAGCTTCCACATCGGCTTCCGGATCGGCATCCGGAGGCAACGTGGGACAGGGCCCTCCCACCATGGAGGAACGGGCAGCGGCGCCCGCGCCGTTAATGCGGGCACAGTACCCGCCGCTTCCGTCTACTGCTCAGCAGAAGCCTGTAGCGGCTAAGCGGCCCTCGGCCGTTGTGAACAAGGATGCGGTGGCGCGAGTTCAGGCACAGCAGGCGGCGATGAAGGCCAAGGCGGCGCAGCCGGCCGGTGTCTCGCCGGCTGATATGCAGAGCTTGGGTGAAGGGTTGGGGGATGCTTTGCGGACATTCAAGCAAGCCGTGGCGGACGTGCGCAATTCAGTCGATCCTGAGATGCGGACTATTCAAGCAGAAATGGACGCGGCCCAGAAGGAACTGCAACAGTCGATTGAAGCCGCCAAGGAACTCCCGGCCGTTCAGGAAGATCCCCCCAAATCAGCGTAATCGTGATCGGCAGGCAAGGACCGCGCTCGCGGTTTGTAATGTCTCCCGTTGCGTCGCACGGCGGTCATTGCAACGAGTCTCTTGTGGTTCCTGGAAGTGTTGGCAGCTGGATCGGGGAGTTTATTACGTAACCCGCGAGCGATTCAGGGCGGCCACCAACTCGACCAGTTCCGTCCGGGCCTGATCGTCGATGTCCGTGAATTGAACCCCCATCCCCGGAAACAGCAAAAAACGCTCGGGTTTGTTCCTGGTCCAAGCCACTTTGGCTTTGGCCTTGTGCTTGGCCCAGGGACGGTCTGGCAGGCTGAATTCCACGGCCAATTCCGTCCCTGGTGCCAGCGGCGTGCTGCTCTCAATGAACAACCCCCCTCCGCCGATGCCGCCGGTCAGACTGTCGTACTGCTTCCCCTCCGGCGTCGTATAGCGAACCTTGACGGCAAGCGGCGCGCGTGCGTGAACACGAGCATGTGCAAACCGGTGGGCATCGTCGGTGGCCATGATTCGTTCGATGATTTCCTGCCAAGTCAGGGTGCCGAGCAGTTCGCCATGTTGATCATGCAGCAAGATCGACTCCTGATCGGCGTCGATCTCGAGGGTTGCTCCGTCATGTCCCGGTGTCATCGTGACCGGAAATTTCATCGATTCGGTCCTTCCTAGACAATTGAAGCGCGGCGAATCCTGACTCGGTCAGGCGGCCGGTTTCCCCACATCCTGAATGCTCTTCACAAGCTCGACGACACGACTCCGGATTTCCGGGGCAATCTCCGTGAACCGAACACCCATTCCGGGGCTGAAGGTGTACTGATCGGCTTTCGGACAAACCCATGCAACGAGCCCCTTGGCGGGCAGCCATTCGATGGGGTTTTCCGGGAGGGAGAACTCCATGACGAGTATCGTGCCGACGGCAAGCGGGGTCAGGCTCTCGATGAAGAGGCCGCCGCCGCCGATCCCGCCGGCTCTGCTTTCGAAGTGCTGTCCCTCCGGCGTTTTGTACTTCACGCGAAACGACAGGGTGACGCGCGGTTCGGAGCGCGATTCACGCGTAGCGGGGGGTTTTCTGTATGCAAGAATCTGGTCGATCACGAAATCCCAGGAGAGATTTCCCATTGGGTCGCCGTTGATGGCCAGCAGCGTGACGATCTCGCGGGCTGAATCCATCTCGATCGTTTTCCCTTTGTGCCTGAGGCTTGAAATGACCTGATACTTCACGATTCCCCCTGAGTGGGCGATACAGCGCAAGTATAGCGCAGCGTTTCCCCTTGTCGAGGAAAACCGCACACTTATTCAAACAGTCAGTCCGGGGGTGAGATGGGAGTGGAAAAGGCCTCGGAAGGCCGGCGGAGGAGCTCGAAGAGGGACAAGACCAGCGTCCGGCCTCAGGCTGTTTTGGCGTCCTTGTCCTGGTCGAAAATACGGATCGGGGCGTGTTTCCCCAAGATTGCGTCCTCCGTGATGAGGACTTCTTTGATCTGTTTCTGGGACGGAGCGTCATACATCACGTCCAGCATGACCTCTTCCAAAATGGCCCGCAGACCCCGTGCGCCGGTTTTCTGCGTAAAAGCTTTCCGTGCGACGGCGCTGAGGGCGCCCTCCGTGAATTTGAGCTTGATCTTTTCGAAGGACAGGAGTTTTTCATATTGCTTGGTCAGGGCGTTTCTCGGCTCCGTCAGGATGCGGATCAACGCGCGTTCGTCCAGCTCGTCCAGCGTGGCCACGACCGGAAGGCGGCCGACAAACTCCGGGATCAGGCCGTATTTCAGGAAATCCTCCGGTTGCACTTGCTCGAACAGCTCGCCGAGCCGGGTTTCGCCCCGACTTCGGATTTCAGCGCCGAATCCCATGGATTTTCTGTTCAGCCGCTGTTCGATAATTTGTTCGAGACCGACGAAGGCACCGCCGCAAATGAACAGGATATTGCTGGTGTTGACCTGTATGAATTCCTGATGAGGATGTTTGCGACCGCCTTGCGGAGGTACATTGGCCACGGTCCCTTCGATCAGTTTGAGCAGCGCTTGCTGCACACCTTCGCCCGAGACATCTCGGGTGATCGAGGGACTGTCGCTTTTCCGACTGATTTTGTCGATCTCATCGATGTAGACGATGCCTCTCTCGGCCCGTTCGACATCGTAGTCGGCTGCTTGAAGGAGCTTCAGGATGATGTTTTCGACGTCTTCGCCCACGTAGCCGGCTTCAGTCAGCGTGGTAGCGTCGGCCAACGTGAAAGGAACATCCAGATACTTGGCCAATGTTTGTGCCAGCAGGGTCTTGCCCGTCCCTGTGGGGCCGACCATGAGGATGTTGCCCTTTTGCAGCTCGACATCGTCGACATCCTTTTCTTTGGCCGAGATGCGTTTGTAATGATTGTGCACGGCGACGGAGAGAATGCGCTTGGCCCGTTCCTGCCCCACCACATACTGATCGAGATGATGCTTGATCTCCGCGGGCTTTTTCAGCTTGGATGAGATCTCTTCTTTGGCTTCTTCCCAATCCTCCGCGATGATGTCATTGCAAAGGTTCACGCACTCGTCGCAGATGTAGACGGTCGGCCCCGCGATCAACTTGCGGACCTCGTCGCGGCTTTTCCCGCAAAACGAACATCGCAGATGCCGATCCATCTTTTCCTGCTTGGCCATGCCTCCTCCTGCGCCGGTACCGGCTATTTGTCCTTGGAGCCGTCCTTGTCCGATCCCCCCACCGACTTGAGCGCCTTGGGGGCACGAGTGATGACTTCATCGATGAGTCCGTATCGCTTGGCTTCCTCGCCGGACATGAAATAATCCCGCTCCGTATCGAGCGCGATTTTTTCGATGGGCTGACCCGTGTGTTTCGCCATGATTTCATTCAGGCGTTCCCGGATCTTTAAAATCTCTCTGGCATGAATATCGATCTCGGTGGCCTGGCCCTGGAAGCCGCCCAGCGGCTGATGGATCATCACACGGGCGTTCGGCAAGGCGAAGCGCTTCCCCTTCGTGCCCGCGGTCAACAGCAACGCCCCCATGCTGGCAGCCTGCCCGAGACAGATCGTGTTGATCGGCGGTTTGACGTATTGCATCGTGTCGTAAATGCCGAGGCCGGCCGTGACGCTGCCGCCGGGTGAATTGACGTAGAGATTGATGTCCTTTTCAGGATCCTCGGCCTCTAAGAACAGCAGCTGGGCGATGATCAGGTTGGCAAAAACATCGTCGATCGGCGCTCCAAGGAAGATAATACGGTCTTTCAACAGTCTGGAGTAGATATCGTAGGCGCGTTCGCCCCTGTTCGTTTGCTCGACGACGATGGGAACTAGCATGCAGGTTCTTCCTTTCCAGTGTCCGGACAGTCTCTCGGCGCTCGCCCGCGGTCGAGCCTATCCTTGGATCACGGCGTTACGATAGACGAAATCCAGAGATTTTTCGGCAAGAATCCGTGCCCGTAATTCTGCCAGAGAATCCTGGCCGCCCGCCTGGATCATCTTGACCAGGTCGTTTTGGGCGATCTTGAGCTCGTGTGCGAGACGTTCAATCTCCCTGTTGACGTCTTCTTGGCTGACGGTAATCTTTTCCTTCTCGGCGATTGCTTCGAGAATCAAACCGACTTTCACCCGGCGCATTGCTTCGTCCCGATTCTGTTGGCGGAGTTGCGTGGGATCGATCGCCTCTGCGCCCCCCGCGACATCGGTCCCTGCGCGCCGCTGCTGTTGAGCGTGTTGCCGGATGATCGCCTCTAATTCGCGCTCAACCAGCGTGTCGGGCAGATCGAAGTGATGGGTTTCAACCAGGCGCTTAATGATCGTATCTTTGTGCTGCTCCTCCACTTCGCGCTTCAGCGCTTTCTCCATTTCGCCGCGAAGCCGGTCGGTGAGTTCGGCCAAAGAGGCGTAGGCTCCGCAGTCTTTGGCGAACTCGTCGTCGAGATCAGGCAGTCTCTTCACCTTCACGGCGTTCACCACGAGCGTAAAGATGACGGTCTTGCCGGCTACGCGCGAATCCGGGTGGCTGGCAGGGTACGGCTGCGATAGTGTGATGCTCTCTCCTTCCGTCTTGCCGAGGACGTGAGGGTCGATATCCAGGCCCAACAGCGTGGCCTTCGAACCAACCCGATGCAGATGTCCCTCTTTCTTGGTGCCGTCCAATGGTTGGCCGTCCAGGTGGCCGGACAGCGAAAGCACGACAAAATCCCCTTCCGCGACTCGATGGCCGCTGGGAGCAGCGTCGAGCCGGGCATGTTGCTCCCGCAGGACATCTAAGCCCTTCGCCACTTGTTCGTCCGTGACGCTGCGCTTGTCTGGCTTCAATGAGATGGGGTTTGGAGCTTTATAATCCCGCAATTCGATTGTCGGCTTGATCTCAACGGTGGCCGTGAAGGTAAAAGGCGCGTCTTTCTTGATCTTCACGCGTTCCAGGGGTGGGATCTCCACGAGGACCGGTGAGATGCCCGCCTGACGCACGGCGCGGTCGTAAAAATCTGGAACCAGGGTCCGAACGACGTCCTCCTCAACGGCCTTGGCGTACCGCTTTTCCAGCAACGCGAGTGGAGCTTTCCCCGGACGGAACCCCGGCATGTGCACTTGGCGATTCAGTTCCTTATAGGCCTGGGTAAACCGCTGCGCGACCTCCTCTGCTGGCACTTCAATTTTCAGGGCCCGTTTCATGGGCCCCAGCTCGGTCATTTCCATTTTCATGGGCTGCATTCAATCCTTCTATCTTTCTTTGCCGTCTTCTCGTCGAGAACGCTGGGCAAACGACATGGTCTGGGGCTGATCCTGGTGCGAGAGGGGGGACTCGAACCCCCACGGTTACCCACGAGATCCTAAGTCTCGCGCGTCTGCCAGTTCCGCCACTCTCGCACGGCGGGGAGTTTTCCCGGAGTTCGGTCCAACCGAGTCAGCAAACAGGCGAAATTACACGTTCCTGCCGGTATTTTGTACCGTTGGACACGTGCAACTGTCAACCCATACTCCTGCGGGGCGACCGGCGGATTCGAGGCCACGGCGGGGAGAGATTTCAATAGGGATGTCGATGCCCGGATCCGTTCTTGCCGGCCTCCGATCGAGGGGCTTCAACTTTCCATTCCTAACAATCGGGTTTGCGGGGCTCAATATAATCGGTATAATCCTTAAAGGCGTCGTTCATCGGCATGCACATCCTCTAAAGAGGTCCGCCATGCACGCTGCTCTACATGTGGCTCTGACGACTGCGTCCCTTCTTCTGTTTTTTGTCGCCCCCTCCAGTTCGCTCGCCTATCGGGATTATTTCACCGCGGAACAAAAGGCTCAACTCGAGAGAATTCAGACGGTGCGAGTCGAGACCTTGATGCTGTCCGACAAAGGATCTATCGATGCGGCGCCTATTGCCGATCTAGTCGCTCGACGACTGAATGAATTGGGGTATCGGACGGTCGGGGATGCAGGCAAGCCTCACGACGTCCTTTTCAGGGTCAAGTGCGAGCAACGAAAAACCTGGGAAGGCACCACAGTGGCTGGAGGCGATGCGGACCTGCCCGACGCCCCGTCGCGTCTCTGGAAAGGACCGGCATGCCAGCTCACCTATCTATTGGGTGAACTGAAAGTTCGATGGCAGAAGGAGGTGCGGACCGATTTCGAGGATGCGGTGTCGGCCGCGCAGACGGCCAACGCTGGCGATCCTGCGGTCTTCGCGATGCACAAGCTGTCCGATAAATTGGAGCAATATGATTTCCCGGTGCTGATTACGGCGGAGTGGGGGCAACCGGACCGGTTGCTCAAACTCTTGGACGCCGCGGACACGCCCCAGGTACGGAAAATCAAGATCATATCGGTCCTTGGGGAAATGCAAGCAGATGAGGCGCTGCCCAAGCTCAAACAAACGCTCAAGGATCGCGAGCTTGCTAAACAAGCAGCGGTAGCCTTGGGGAATTTGGGAAAGGAAGGAATTCCTGTCCTGGTGGACCTCATGAGAACCGCTCCTCAGGTCGAGCTCCGAGCCGCAGCCGCAAAAGGGCTGGGGCAACTCGGCGGCACCTATGGAGATTCATCCGTCGTTCCCCCGCTATTGGAGGTTCTCAAGAATCCGGACGCCGATTGGGTGTTACTCACGGAAGTCGCCTGGGCTTTGGGCAAAGTTCCCGATAAACGGTCGATTCAACCGCTGTATGATTTAGACAGGAAGCTGCAGGGCATGCGTGATCCGGACAACGTGCCCCTGAAGAAGCTGAAAGAAGCGGTGTTCTGGGCGATCAAGCAGTGCGACACCTGGGACCAATACAGCTGACCGCGGAGTCCCCGTTTGCAACCCGAGGTGTCGGGCGAAGTGCACGGTGCAATGCTGTCCTCGTCGTCCGCGGGTACCGGGCCGACCGGCACCAAACGACAGGTGACGACGCGCATGTAATCCTTCCGACGCCGGCGCTCTTGCCGGAAACAGCAGTTAACCCTTGTCCCATGCCATTTCCCTCTACGGCAAGATCAAGTCATGAATGTCAGCGGCAGTTCCCGGGGGCAGGATCGACGGTTGGTGGACCCGATGAAGGAGGTCTTTCATGGCCGACGTGTCTCGCAGAGCGTTTCTGAAATTGTCAGCGGTGACCGGCGTCGCACTCATGTCAGGCGAATGGGCTGTTCGAGCGTTGGACGGTTCCCCGCGCAAAGGAGCGGCATGGGCGGCCGAACCGATCAAGATCGGAATCCTCGATCCGCTGTCCAGTCCGTACAAGACCTCGTCGATCCATGACGTTCACGGGGCCAATGTCGCCGTCGATCTCTTCAACAAGAACGGCGGGGTGATTGGACGGCCGGTGGTGCTTCTCGAGGCGGATGATGCATCCAATGCCGACACGGCGGTCAAGGCGGCGACGAAATTCATCAAGGACGATCGGGTTGATTTTCTGATGGGGACGTTCAATGGGGACTGCGCGCTGGCGGTCAGCGCGTTAGCCAAGCAGGAGCGCAAGTTATTCATGGTGACGGGCGCGTATCTTCCGGAACTGACCGGGGCGGCCTGCGATTCCCACACCTTTGTTTTCATGCCGCATGCCCGGATGATGGCACAGGCGGTGGTGCCGCATCTCGTAAAGGCCTACGGGACCCGCTGGTATATGCTCACGAGCAGCACGCTGGATGGTAAGTCCGCCGCGCAGGCGATGGTCGAAGCGGCGCAGCCTCACAACGTCGAGTTTGTCGGCGAGGCGATGGTGCGCTTCGGATCGACGGATTTCACGTCGGCCCTCACGGAGGCGAAAACGAAAAATCCCACGGCGATCATTCTCAACCTCTACGGCTGGGATCTCGTGCATGCCCTCAAGGGCTATGCCAAGCTTGAGCTTGCCAAAGAGAAGATCGGCGTCGGAGGGCTGGTCAGCGGCGAACAAATCGGGCGCCCATTGGGTTATACCGACAACGCCGGTATTTGGGGCTTGATTTGGGATCCGAAGATCAAGACCGAAAGCTCCAGACGTTTCATCCAGGCGGTGGTCGACAAATACAACCACACGCCGACCTCGCGCTGCTACCTGGGCTATGTCGCCGTGACGCAGATTTTAGAGGCCGTGCAACGGGCCGGGACGACGGAGACGTCGGCGGTCATCAAGCAATTGGAAGGGCATCAATTCGACGGGCTCAAGGAAGGTCGATCGGTGTTTCGCGCCTCGGACCATCTACATGTTCAGGATGTCCTTGTCGGAGAAGCCTATGGGCGGGAGCTTGGACTCGGGCACTTCAAGATCGTAACGACGCTTCGGGGAGATGCCAACCCCGCCGCAGCGGATCGGGGCGTGTGCACCATGTAGACGGGAAAGCGGGAGCCCTCTTGCGAAGCCCCCGCTTTCGTCGCGGCCTGTCTATCTGGTCACACGAATCTCCACCCGTCGGTTCTGGGCTCGTCCGGCGTCGGTGGTATTGGGAGCCACTGGCCTGGTATCCGAGTAGCCGGCCGTGGATGCTCCGGAGAATCCGCCGCTAGCCAACGCCTCGGCGGCATTCCGTGCCCGCGCTTCGGACAGTTCCATGTTGGAAGGAAATTTTGTCTTCAGCGCGCCGCGGATCGGCCGGTTGTCCGTATGACCGTCCACCGCGACTTTGTATTCGGGGAATTCCTTCAGAATTGCGCCGACTTGTTTCAAGGCCTCTGCACCGTCCGGTTTGACGTGATCATCGCCGGAGTCGAAGAGGTAGCCGGAGGCCAGATTAATCAGAAGCCGCTCGTTGTTCAAATCGACCGTGATGTTCTTCTTGTCGATTTGAGGCCTGAGCGCCCGGATCAGGCCGCGTTCGGCCTCCTTCAGTTTTGCCATTTCCGCCGAGAGGTCCCCGCGAAGTCCCGCGAGCTCCCGATCCCGGTCCGCCAATTGTTTCTCCAGATCGGCTGTATGCTGCTTGGCCGCGGCCAGCTCGGCCGTGAGTTTGTCTTTCTCGCCCGCGGCGTTTCCGAGGGCCGCGCACTGTGCTTCAAGCTCCGCCGTCCGCTGTTTCGATGCCGCCAGCTCGGAGGCGAGCTTGTCCCTGTCGCCCGCGCCGGCTTGAAGCGCGGCGATCTCGGCCCCGGACGAGGCGGAGAGGCTGCTCATTTGTTTCTCAAGATCTGCGGCGCGGGTTTTCGAGACTTCCAGTTCCCGCTGCGTCGAGGACAGCTGTTGTGCCATCTTTTCGGAATCGCCCGCACTTGAACGAAGCGTCGCCAACTCACGGTTGCGGTCGGCAAGCTCCCGGTCGCGGTCGGTCAACTGGCGCTCCAAATCGCTGCTCCGACCCTTTGCCTGGTTCAAATCGCCCGACAGTTCTTTCAGCCTGGCGATTTCCTTGTCGCGCTCCGCCACCATACGTTCCAGTTCGGCGATCCGAAGATTCCGCGGATCCTCTGCGGGGGGCGCGACCTTGCCTTTGGCCTTCATCTCGTTGAGCGCGCGGCTCGTGGAGTCGTTCGGCGCCTCTTCCTGGTTGTACCATTCCGCACCGCTCTCTTTCGCCGCCCACACGGTGACGAACAATCCCAAAATGACCGCTAGCAATCTCTCGCATCGCATTGAACCCCTCCTTGGCTTCTGGATGGGCCCCTCTTCAGAACGGACACACGGCAGCAGCCGTGCGCGGCGGGGAGGGAGCGGTTCCTCGCCGACGTGCGATTCGGGATGGCATTCGTGCTCAATGCCGCTGGTTCTTTATCGCGTCCCGAATCTCCATCAACAACTTCTCCTCGTTGGTCGGACCGGCCGGCGGCGCCGGAGGAGCCTCCTTCTTGAAGCGATTGACCTGTTTCACCAACATGAAAATCACGAAGGCGACGATGAGAAAGTCCAGCACGGTCTGGAGAAACACGCCGTAATTGAGGGTCGGCGTTCCCGCCGCCTTGGCTGCGACCAGCGAGGGCTGCGGAGTCCCCGACAACGTCAGGAACAGGCTGGAGAAATCCACTTTTCCCATCAGCAAGCCGATGGGCGGCATCAGGATGTCGCTGACCAGCGATGAAACGATCTTTCCGAAGGCGCCTCCGATAATGACGCCGATGGCCATATCGAGCACGTTGCCCTTCATCGCGAAATCCCTGAATTCTTTCAACATCGGAACCCTCCTTGTTCGAGTGATGTGGAGAGACGTTCAGTGGAACTCAACGCCGCCGCGTCGTGTCGAAATTGTAACCAAATGTGATGAGGTACAGCGTATCGGTGCTCTGGACGCCGGGCGGAGGTCTGTTGTTATAGCGGTAGGTGAATTGAAAGTTCGCGACGAACCCCTCGATGATTTTCAAGCGGATACCCTGGTCCATCGTGAGGTAGTAATCCTGGCTATTCTGGAACGAAGGGAAAAATTCGTCGAAATGATAGAGAACGATCGTTTCATCCAACATGGGCCAATTGAGCCTCAGAGATCCTCGACCGCGCACGGAGGACTGATCCTGAAGATTCTTGAAATCTTCGTTGAAATAGCTGACACCGAATTCACCGGATAGGGTGATGTCCTTGAAGTATGGGCCGGAAAAATCGCCCTGGTCGATGAACTGGTAGCCCGGTCCCGTAGCCAGCGCGGTCCTGAGATTCAAGTCCTGGAACGTATCCTGTTCGAAGTAGGCGCTCGTGAAGGCATAGAAACGTTTGGTGAAAAAGAAGTCGAGTTTGACCGTGCCCCGCGCGTTCCTTGCGGCAAGTTGGTTGTTGTTCTCGTTGTAGACATACCGGCCGTTCAAGAGGAGTCGCAGCTTTTCACTGCGCCCTGTCAGGTCGAGCAGGAAACTGGCGTTTGTGAAATTGGTATTGCCATTCGCCGCCGAGATACCAGCCGTGACGGCTCCGATGAAAATAACCGGCGGCTGGACGAGGGGGTTGATGGACGCGACTGATTCGACGGGAATCGTCAGGGGTTCGACCAGCGACTCGACTCTCAGCAGAATGAATCCGTCCTTGTCCGCTTGAGTCGTGCCCACCAAAATGGTGCCCTCCTTCAGATGGAACGGGAGAGGATGGGTCACGGCCAGCTTGGAGACTTCACTCCACTTGACTTTGAACGCCTTGTCGACACTGTCCACGGTCTTGAGGTGCAAGGTTCCCTCGGTCATTTCGATGACCTCGCCGTAGAGAACGCTGCCGTCCTTCAAGGTCACAATGTCGATCGGAACCTGGGCCGGGGGGCCGGCCGCCGCCGTGTCCGCGGCATGTGCGGTGAAAGGAAAGGTCAAACAGATGGCCAGAGCGACCGCACAGGCATTCAGAATCGAAGGTCGTCGCATGAAGTCAAATTTCCTTTAAGCCCTGTGGGCGGCGTTCCGATCGGGCCGATTACGAGAGTTTTCGATCGAATCAACTGGAGTGAGACTTAGGGTGTATAACCGATCCTCACGGTCTTGGCAATAATAATGAGGCCTGCGCGCCTGATAGCGTTTTCTGCAATGAGCAAAGTCGGTGCCGGAAAACACCGATTCGTTTGCCGAAATTGCTTAGGGAGCTTTCCGGCCATGCAGGTAGTGCAGGGAAAATCCTTCGGGCATCGGCGCCGTGTTGGCACCCGCGCCGCACCGACTGGCCGACCGAAGATGAGCCGGTTCTATGGAAACACCGTCCGGTCCGACCATGCGATGAGCAGCCGTTTTTATGGTTTTGGCGCGGCCGCGGAAGGGGCAAATTCGATTTGCGCGGCCCGAAAGCATTCCACGACGGCCTTGTTGATCTCTCCTTGAGTCGAACCATAGTCGGCGATGGTCGTCCATGGTTGAATGGCGATCGTGACGGCCGGCTGGCCAAGTACGCTGATTCCCACCGCCGGAACCGGGTCCTTCAGAATCTTGGGGTGGCTGTGAAGCACTTCCCGCGTGATGGCCAACGCCCGCTCTACGTCGGCCGTGTACGCGATGTTGACCGTGAGAGTCATTTGGCGGATCGTGCCGAAATTGTGAAGAATCTCTCCGATAATCTTCCGGTTCGGGATGATCACGCGGGAGTGATCCGAATGCATGAGGACGGTGGAGAAGATGTCGATCATGACGACATCCCCGTGCACTCCCAACAGCGAGATGTGCTCGCCGACCCGATAAGGTTTCGT
>DAOLIU010000005.1:0-51497 GCA_035328385.1 Nitrospira sp.
CTCTATTAAATATGCTCGGGCGAAATCCCGCGCCTGACGAACGGCCGTCCCCTCTTGAACAAGACTGACCGTCGGCGTCCGGAAAGACGCAACCGATCGGACCGGGGATGAGGCATTAACGAGGGATCGGCTACTTGGTAATGGGAATGTTCTCGGTCCTCGTGACGATCTCGATCGGCTGGAAGACGGGATCCGACGCGCCCTTGGAAGACTCGGCCTCGATGCGCTGAAGGAAGGGAGCCGGGCCGGTGATCGGCGCATAACTCAACGTCGCCTCGACATCGAACGTCTTGGTTTCTTTCGGCGTAGGAAACGTAAAGGTTTCGACCCGTAATTCTTCCGGCTTCAACACCGTGTCCCCGACGACCTTCACCGCTTCGAAATCAAACTGGGTCTTTTCGCCTTTGGCATTCTGATAGACCCGGCCGTAGATCCGCTTGTCGGAAAAGACGATCTTGAGGTTCTTGCCCTTGATGACAAGATCCAGAACGACGCTCGCCCAAGCGGGATGAGTCGTCGGAAGGTTGTGGGGCACCAGACTCTGAACCTTCACGACGACCGTCGTCTTGTCGCCTTCGACCTTCGTTTCCACGTCCAGTTTCGCCGCTTCCTGCCGAAGCTTTCCGATGCGGCCGGGGAACGTGTGGTTCGCGACAGTCCGTTTCTTCTCCCCGTTGGCCGATTCGCCCGTCTGCTCGGGCATATGACAGGACTGGCATTCCTTCCCGGATTTGACGGCCTTGCTCTGATCCCAATTCCCGAGCAGATCGTTCGTTTTTCCAAGGTTGGCGGCTGAGGGAACCGCCTGATGGCAATTCAGGCAGAGATCCGACTTCTTGAACAGACCGAGCTCCATCGATTGGTGCGCCAGGTTTTGCGCGAAGTCCTTGTATGGACCATAAAGAGTTTTGCTGCCCGGGGCTTCGTACTTCGGCTCCGGTGGATGCTTGGCACGATCCACCTGTTTGATCAGATGGCACTGGGCACACGCGACCCCGTCCAGTTGCGGATCGCCCGATTTGACTTGGTCGATAAAGAGCTGGGCGTGATCCTGGAACTCCCGGATGTGGGGAGCATGGCACCGGAAACAGAGCGCCTTGTCTTTTCCCTCCGGTGAAGCAAGAAACGCGTCGAGCGTGGCCCGAAAGGCCGGCGAATGGATGGATCTGGAAAGAGGGGACGTTTCCCATTCCTCGAACACGCGTTCGTGGCAGCGTTTGCATTTGTTCGAATTCGGGAACGCTTTCTCGATCGAAGCTTGGGATTTCGCGTCCTGAGCGAGCGTGCCGTCCTCCATCGTTCCAAACCAGGCCGCCGCCAATACGACGAACACGACCGCCAGGGTCGTCTTCTTCTCCACTAAGGCGTGCAGGATCGTATGCATCGATTGCCCGGCCATCCTAGAGGTTCTTGGCCCGATAGGTCAGCATGCGTGGCTGCGTGTATTCATCGATGATTTTACTCGCAGCCTCTCGCTCTTTGTCATCGGCAAGTGTGGCCAGGTATTTGTCTTTCAATTCAGGGGCGGGGCTCGGGATCAATCCATAGCTCAACACCGCCTCGATCAGCGTCGGGCTCCCTCCCGTGGGCACCGCAAGGGAAAACGGCACCTTTCTGGTGTTGCCACCTTTGATGAACGGATCGGGGATGGGGCCGCGGAGGATCTTGTCGTAGCCCAATCCGAACCGTTTGGTTTCCGTAACCAATACCGCACCACGGGCGTCTTTCACGGTGATCTCGAGGAAGAACTGCTTGAGGACCGGATCGCCGTCCGGAAAACTGTGCGGCAGACTTCCCACCTTGACCAGCACCGTGCCTTCCACGTTGGCCGAAGGCTTGGCGGTTTCGATATCGATCCGAGGCATCCACTCCGCCTGCAGATTGCGGTTCTTCAACAAGGTTCCGGGAATGACGACCCCTCGAAACCAGTGACGGCCGATCGAGCGTGTCATCGCCCCGCGTTTCGAAGTGGAGCTGCCCGTCGAAGGCTCCATGTGGCAATCCTGGCAAATCGTTCCCTGAAGAATCTCTCCGGGAAGGTTCTTCTGCGTCACGTCCTTGACCTTGTCAAAATGGCAGGATGCACAGAAATTCGCCCCTCGGTACAGCTCGGATTGCATCGCCGGATGAACCAAGTTTTCCTCGGGGTCCGCGTAGGGGCCGTACATGGTCTTGTCCGGCTCGATCACGAATGTCGGAGGCGGCGCAACGGTCGTCTGGACGGACTTGATGAGATGACAGGATGCGCAACCGATCCCTTCGATCTGCGGCTTCCCGGCGAGTACTTGCGTCACCATTTTTTCCGCATGCTGGGGAAACACGGTGGTTGACGGCACATGACACGACAAACACCGCTTGCGCTCATCCGCGGTCGGATTCGTTTGAATCCACAGGCCCAAGACGGTACGGAAGACCGGCGATTCCATCGACGTCCCATGCAGGAGGGCCGCATCCACCCGGCCGAAGGTCTTAAGATCCGGCGTCTGCTCCCGCGCGCCCTTCCACTCTTCATAGTGACGGTCGTGACACTGCTTGCAATCCTCCGATCGGATGAAGATTTTCTCGATCTCGGAGATCCAATCGCCGGCGGCTTGTCCATCCGCCTTCTGGGCGATCGCCCGATCGTGAAAGAGGCCGATCAACCCGATCGCCAAGAGCAGGAACGTTGCGGTGATGATCCGCCGTCTGATTCGCACGGTCCGACCTTCCTAGTCTCTCTTACAGCCCACGAAGTGGAAGTTCACTCCCCAGCCGACCGGATCACCGGGATCCGCCGGTTCATACGTCCCCACCGTAAAGTTGCACTCTTTCATGGCCTTCTTGATCGCCCGCCCGAACTCCATCATGTTCTTGATCTCGGTCTTGTCGATCTCCTTGATGACCGACCGCACTTTGATTCCTGCATAGTCGGCCCGCGAGTTTCCGATGACCTCAAAGACCGCCACGCCTTGGGGACGCTGTAACTTCAGTTCTCTCTGGATCTCTTCGTCGACTTCGCCGACGACGACCCCGAACTCTTCTCCAAGCTTTGCCGCTTCATCCTCCGTCATGGGGCTCTGATCGACCGCATCGGCCTGCGACACCGCCAAAGCCCCCATCAACCCGACCCACAACCCGGCACACAAAAAAAAGGCCCTCCAAGGACGAAGGGCCTTTGTACGCGCTTTCATACGGTTGCGGTTTCTCCCCTCAACAGTAACGGTCGTTCACGGACGAATCCACCCGGTCGTTCGCTTACTTAAAGGTTTGCGACAGGATCGATCGACAACTGAAACCAGGGAGCCACCGCCTTCTGACCGTTCCGCTCCTTGTTCTCACCGTTCCATACTGCAAAGGACACGGTCTGAACTCGCCCGGGAATCAATTTCGCTTCATTCTCCTGTTCTTCACTCACCAGCGGCCTCCGCATGACGACGTGCCAGACCCCGTCTTTCCACAGGGCCTTGCCCTGCACGCGCCCTTGCTTTTCCTTGGTGGTCAACGTGCTGAATCCTCCTCCGATGAGATCCTCCACCGACGATACGCGCCTGGGGATCACCTCGAATGTCCTGACTCCCTCACGCTGCTTATCCGTATTCCTGGCCGCGCGGCGATCGATGTCGCTCTGCCAGTCGGCTTTCCAGTGCCAAATGTTGATGTAGTGATCGAGTTGCCCCATGCAGAAAAAGGCCGGAGCATCTCCCAACGGCAGACCGATCGCCACTCCATCTCGAAAGGTGCCGGGGGTGAGCCGATCGTTCTTGGTATTGTCCTGCCACTCAAGGAGGAAAGCGAGGTCGGTGCCGTTATGGAGGGCTCGAACCGTCAATGCCCGTGCGGTCGGCTCGGGCCAAACCGGCCTGGTGATGATCTGGCCGCTCAGCGGCAGCGTCATCGGTGAGACTTTTGCCCATGCGGCATCCTCGGGAGTCGACGGGAGATCGCCCTGCGCATAATGCGCCCGGATGACCATCCCTTCCGAACTGACCAAAGGAATCCCCAGCCCTCCGAGGACGCCGGCGATGACGAGGATGGAAGAGAAGATCGCCAAAAAAGAACGGGAAGCCGTCTTCGTCGTCATACGTCCCATGAAAGGTCCTCGGATGACCGACGCAACCGGACTCGACGATGCCACAATACCATACTTTTCCGGCGAGACCAATCCGGATGCGTTCCGTGTCCCTACCGAAGTCGCACGCGACGAATCTTGTTTTCCCCGCGCTCACAGATGTAAAGATGCCCGCGTGAATCCAGCGCGAGTCCGACTGGAGAATTCACGACCGCGTCCACGCCCAAGAGTCCGTCGCCGTGCTTCAGTCCTCCGGCCGCCTCCTTCGCCACGAACCGCGCGGCGCCGCAGCCGCCCATGTTCTTGTCCTCGTACCCGCTGTCGCCGTTGCCGGCGACGGTGGTGATGGTCCCGGTGACCGCATCCACTCTGCGGACACGATGGTTCATCGTGTCGGAGACGTACAGGTTGTCCTCCTCGTCCAACACGACGGCTTCGGGAGCATGCAACATGGCGCGGACGGCCGGCTTTCCGTCTCCGTCATAACCGTACCGACAGACGCCGGCCACGGTCGAAATCACACCGGTCTGTCGATCGATCTTTCGCACACGATTGCTTCCCTTGTCGACGATGATGACGTGCCCTTTGCTGTCCACGCCGATGCCGACCACGTCGTAGAGACGCGCGTCGAGCGCCGGACGACCGTCGTCCAGATACATGGACATATCCAACCCGTCGGAGCACACGGGCATCAGCCATCCGTGATCGTCGCTGAAGTCGATTCCGATGGCGTCTCCGGACAGCACGACGAGGTTTCTGGCCACCAACGGCTGCTCCCGAGCGTCGTCCTCAGCCGTCCAGGTTCCCGCAATCGTGGTGACCATGCCCGAGGAAGGATCGTACCGACGGATCCTGTGGGCCTGAGTATCCGCGATATACAGGACATCGTCCTTGTCGAACGCGATCGCGGCGGGCCAGGTCAGATTCACATCCAACGCCGGGCCGTCCCCGTTGAAGCCATGCTGTCCCGTTCCGACGACGGTCGTAATGATCCCCGTGTCATGGGCGACTTTTCTGATGCGATTGCTGCCGGAGTCGCAGATATAGAGATCGTTGCGGGAATCGAACGCGACGTCGAGCGGCAGATACAGCCCGGCCTCCCCGCAGGGACCTTCATCACCGCTGTAACAGGTTTCGCCGATCCCGGCGAAGTTGTGGAGGGTGCCTTCCTGCAGGTCGACGCGCCGAACTCGGTCGGATCCGGACTCGGCAAAATAGAGCCACCGCTCGGCCCGGTCCACGGCGACGTGATGCGGCAAGGGAATGCCGGCTTTCACGGCGCGTTTTCCGTCGCCGGTGCTGCGAGCCTTTCCGTTACCGGCAAACGTTTCGATATAGCCCAGTGCGAGCTGAACTTCCGTTTCCATCTTTAGCGCGGCGCCCCTCGTGCCTACGCGTGGGACACCGGCTGCGGAGCCGTCTGATCCGCCACCGGTGCCTGCGGAGGCGCAGACGGGATGGCTTGCTGCGGGGCCGCCGTCTGTTGCTGCGCCGCCTGCTGAGCCTCCGCTTCAATCGCTTCCGCCTCGTGGACGGATTTCTTGAATCCCTTGATGGCCTTCCCGATCCCTTCTCCCAATTGCGGGAGCTTTCCGGCACCGAAGATGATCAATACGATGAACAGGATGAGGATCAACTCTGTAAAACCAAGACTCCCAAACATGGCATGCTCCTCCGTATGGATGTGTCAGGACGGGCTGCTTTCCTTGCTCCGCTTGGCAAACCGCTCTTTCAAACGCTGGCGCGCCTGCTCGGCCTGCTCGAACATCTTACACTTGTCGTACACGCTGATGAGGTTGTAGTACGCCAACGGCTCGTCGGGATTCTGCTCGACCGCGTCCTCCATGACCTTGATGGCCAAATCGGACTTCTTGTGGTTCAACGCCAGCTCCATCAGCTTGAAACTGGCTTCCAGATGCTTCGGATCCAGTTCAAGCGTGCGCAGGTAACACTGAATGGCCATGTCAATCGTATTGTAGTCCGATACCTGGGGGTTATCGAGTTCCACGTACACCCCCGCTAGATTGTACCAGGCAATGGGGTCGTCTGGTGTGATCTCCACGAGCCGCTCATAGTACCCCTTGGCTTCCATGTACTTCTTCTTGTCCGCATAGACCCGGCCGAGATTGAAGAGCGCCAAGACGTCATATTGGAACACATCAAGGGCATGCTTGAACTCGGTTTCCGCCTCGTCGGACATATTTTTGGTCGCATAGATCGTCCCCAGATTCGAGTAATACATGGCCAGGGACCGATTCATTTCTGCACGCAACCCCTCTGCCATTTCGATGGATTTCTTGACCTCCACGAGCGCGTCGTCTAGACGTCCCTTGCTGAAGTACAGCTCACCCAGGCGACACCGGGCTTGGAAATCGTCAGGCTCCGCGGCCAACAGCTTTTCAATTTCGGCGATTTCTTCGTCCGGATTCAGCGGCTGGTCGTTCGGATCGACCGCTGCGCGGCTCTGCTCCACCGGTACACTCGTATCATCGCTCATAGAAAGGTCCCCACTTCTGTCCTCAACAGTGCGTTAAATATGATCCCCCGCCAGTCGATCAGATCCGCCCAGCATGGGCGCTCCGACCGAGGACGGGGCTTCCAACGGTTCCCGCCGATACCGATCCATCGTCAACAACATGACACCCAACACCACCATCAGCGTCAGATTCGAATAGAGCAAGGCGTATCCCGCGATGAACATGAGTCCCAGACCATAGCCGGCAAGCCTTCCCATGGTCAACAACCTGATCACGGTGTAGGACCAGCAAAGAAGCCCGGCCATATACAGCGCGAAGGGCAGGTAAAAGGTGTAGCCCATTCCAAACTGGAAAATCCACCCGATGCCGTCGGCACCCTTACGGATGTTGCTGGCCATGACGGGGTCGTATCGATTGAGAAGATAATCCAAGAAGAGCATGACCGTGAAGATGCTTCCGGCCGTCCCCCAAAACCAGATGGCGCGACGACGCTGATGCTGGTTGCGGGAGCGGAAGGACAAGCCGCGACCGTAGGCTCCGTACACCAGGATGCTGGCCAACACCATCAGCGCCTCTCCCCCGCGGTGGAATTCGTAGACGAAGGGAGGAGCGGCCACGGTGCCAAGAAAACTGTAGAAGGTGGAAACCATCTGATAATAGAGCCATCCGGAGATTCCCAGCAGATATACGGTTCCCAGCACGCGATGAGACCAATCGTGATGGGTCAGGAGGTACTCCGTCATCAACAACACGATCGCCGTCAACGCGATCAGGTTGTAGATGGCCGATCCGATCATGGTCGGGGGGACGAACAAGAATCCCACCGTCAGCAGCATCAGCAGCGCCACGCAGGGTACCGTCACTTTGTTCAAGCCGCTCCAGCCCCGGCTGGCGAGCCGATTCGTCAGTCCGAGGATGAGTCCCAAGAACAAGAGAATGGCCACGGCATTGAGAAGCCATTGTCCGATCTCCGTCAGCGCCGTGAAGGTGGGAATGATCCATTGATGGTCGGCCGCCAGCTTGCTGAGGTGCATGCCCAGACGGGACACGAGCCGATACAGAATCAGCTCCAGGAAAGACACCAAGAGCACAAGCTTGATCGTGTATTGAAACAGAAGCGGCTGATCGGTCAGCTTCCCGGTCACGCGCTCCATGGCTTTCGTCGAAACTGTCACGACCATAACTCCGTCCAGCGTTAAAATTGTACCGACCCGGGGAAAACCCGGTCAACGACGGCCGCGGCTACGAACGCGCGACTGCCGCCCGTTCTGTCTCCGATTTCGCCCGCGCGATGTACAGGAGACCGTCCGCCATCGAATAGTTGAACGGCAACTCGCACACGACTTCGCTGACCTTTTCGTACACGTGCTGATAGAGCCGCTCCGCCTGATCCGGGGTCATGCCTTCCTGCACCTCATAGAAGAATCCCAGACTCAGATCTTCCGCGGACGGCCGCATGATCCGTCGAATGCCGTAACCGCCCGGATCGCTCATGATGGGAGCTTCCTTTTCGAGGTCGAAGAGACACGGCTGGCAGGAAAACCCGTAGGAGTCGTGCAACTTCTTGTTGTCGACGATGAAATTCATCGTCTCCAGCGCTTCCTCCTCCTTCTCGGTCGGGAAGCCCACGATGATGTAGCAGTGGACGGCGATGCCGAGATCCACGCAATCGTCCGTGATGCGGCGGACCCATTCCTGCTGGATGCCTTTCTTCATGAAATCCATGATCCGCTGGTTGAACGACTCCAACCCGAACACGATCTTCAGACAGCCGGCATCCCGCATGGTGGTCAAGAGTTCCCTCGTGAGATGCTTTTCGAATCTCATCTCGCAGGTCCACTTGATATCCAGCCGCCGGTCGATCATCTGTTGGCACAATCGCTTGGTCGGTGACAAGGCGAAGCATTCATCGGTAAAAAAGAAATGCCGGACTCCGTAGCGTTGCTTGAGCCACTCCAATTCCTCGATCGTCCGGCCCGGGTCCTTTTGACGGAAGTTCTGGTGATCGAGCGTGAGCGCGCAAAACGCGCAGTCTTTGTAGTAGCAGCCCCGCGAAAACTGCACGGGCAACACCGGTTCGGGCGACAAATATCGGCCGAGCGGAAATCCGTCGTAATTGGGAGCCGGGAGTTGATTGACGTTTTCAGAATAGAACGGCTGATTGACGATGATCCGGTCGTTCTGGCGATAGATCAGGTTGGGCACCTTGCTGAAATCCTTCTTTCCGGCCATTTGATTGACCAATTCCAGCAGGGCCGTCTCGCCTTCGAAGACGACGATGTCGTCGGCGATCTCGAACAGGCTCGGACAACGGCGGAGATTGTCGACCAGCCTCGTGAAGATGCTCCCCCCGATGGTGACGTGAATGTCGGGAGCCGCTTCCTTGATCAAACGGCAGAGCGTGAGCCCGGGGATGATCTGCGATGTCGCCGTGATCGACACCCCGATGAGTTCCGCATGGTCTCGTACGATCGACGGAATGAAGCGATCACGGAACAGCGCGATATATGGGTTTTGCTGCTCGTCGCGGATGACCTTCATCAGGTCCTTTGACGAATAAATGGAATAGGTGCTGAATTGGTTGTCCACGACCGTGAGTCTGGTCGGGAAATACAGGGTAGAGAGCACTTCGAGCCATTTATCGATCAGAAACAGGCTTTCGCGGTATCCCTCCATGTCATAGAAGCCTTCGCCGCGCAGGGTCGCTTTCGCCGGCTCGATACGATCGACGAGGTACGGAAACCGATCGAGCGACTCCACGATCCTCGCCAGGTGTTCCGCGCTGCCTGGTCCCGTCTCTCCCCGGTGCTCCCGTTCAAGCGCGTTCTTCTTATCGATGAGGCCCTGATAGAGTTCGATGCCGTAGGCTTGCGTCACGATGTCATCGAGCAACTCGATCCCGAGGTCACGCTGCGAGACGTTCGGGACACCGGCTTGAGTTAGAAATCCCTTGAGTGAAGGAAGACTCAGATACGGCTGGGAAGGATGCCACGTCGGAGGGAAAAGCAAAGAGACTTTCATAGGAAATCTCTACCCGACTTATTTGAAAAATAAGATGAATTTAGACGAAGATGATCGTATTTTATACACTCCGCCGCGGCCGAAAAGCAACCCTGGTCATATCAAAATTCCCGCCGGACGGCGTACGGTTATTCTGACGATCATCTCGGAAAAGGAAAGGCCCCGATCTGGATCACCGCAGTGATCGCCAAACCGGGGCCTTCCTGTGCTCTCACCGCATGTCAGCCAAGCGGCCGAATGCGGGTTTCTTCACCGATAACTTACGGAAGCTTGAGCGTAAACCACGTGGAGAGCGCCTTCATGCCGTTACGCTCGATGTTGTTGCCGTCCCACACGGCGAATGCGATGGGAACGGACATACCTGCCTTGAACTGCGTGTCATTGGCGTCACCCGTTTCCAGGGTCCGCTTAATGACAACACGCCAGGTCGGACCGGTATAGCCGCCGCCCTTGACGGAACCGGCTGGTTCCCACACGCCGTTTCCGATGACATCCTGGTGCGCTTGCGTCGTCAACGTGCTAAATCCGTTGGCGTTCAGGTCTTCCACCGAGCTCACGCGCAACGTCGGATCGGACATGATGTTGCCCGACCAGATGCCAGGATTGAAGGGACCAAGGCTGCGACCGATCCGGTCCGGATAGGTTACGCCGCCAGCCGGCTCTTCAAAGTAATAGTCCCAGAAGATGCCGGGATACTGGTCGTCCACGTCCCAAATACCGGCACTGTCCTTTCCGAGATCCTTTTGCCATTCCGCGTTCCACCGCCAGATGTTGGTGGTTCCACCGGACTGCCCCATACACTGGAACGGCGGCGCGCCCGAGGTATTGACCGGGAACATGATCGCCACCTGATCGCGGAAATCCTGCGGACCGATCGTCGTGTCGTTCTTGGTCTGATCGCTCCACTCCACCCGCAACCCGAGCTCCTTGCCGTTCGTCATAGACTTCACGAACACCGACTTGACGGAAATATTCGGGTGCATCGGCGTCGTGATCAATTGACCGCTCAACGGCACGATCACGCCAGGCACGCTCTCCCACAGCGGATTCGCACCATCCATCGGGATGGGGCCCTTCACCGCCTTGGCCGGAATCGTAACCGGCTGGCTGACAGCCAAGGGTACCTGCCCAATCGTCAGCATCACGCCCACGATCAGGGCAGAGAGAAGAATGCCAAACACCACAGACTTGTTGTGTGTCTGCACTACTCTCATGGACTATGCCCTCCTCTCAATTAAGTGATTAAAAAACTGTGACCCAAATGACTCCCGAGAAACAAAAAATGACACCGACATGAATGCGGATATTACGCAGTCCCGACGGGTCCCCCCTCCTCCTTGTTTTTGTTCTTCTCCCCCTGCTCCATGAAATCCTGCGCGCCCGTCTCATTCAACAACAGACTGAGCTCATTTCCCTGGTCTTGCGCGCCGCATTCGTAGGTCTGCCCTTCCGGAGCGTTGAACGTCGCTGGCCGATAATCTGTTTCGGAATAGGGCTGAGGAGTCACGCCGAGAAAGGCGGCCTCGAAATCCATCCAGTCCGCGGTCATATCGGCAACCAGCTTGAAGAGCCCGGAATCGGCTTTCTTGACCAGCATTCGGCAAAACAAAGGCACCCACCGACCGATGTGGTTTTTGACGAACTTCTTCTGTGCTTCCACGACGATCTGAGTCTTGTCCGTTCCATCGTGGCAACGCGAATACGATTCCTTGTATGCCAGGAAATGCATGAACTCAAACTCAACGCTCAAATGGTCGAGCCGCTCGTGAATGTCCTTCGACAATTCCACGCCGAAGGCCTTGTAAAAACCTGCGATGTCCCCCATGACATGGGACTGCGCAAACACGTGGTCGTTCCCGAAGAGCGTTTCATAGGGCGGGCAATCCAACGTGATCACATTGCTGAAGACCCGGCGATGCTCCGACTGCAGGTCGGTCAGATGCCAATTGACGCATTCCGAGGCTACCAGCTTTTCCAGCTGATCAAACTGCTTTTTCAATGCATTCAATTTCTGCTTTGCCCGATCGCCGCCGATGCCGTCAAGCGCCTTCTCCAAGGCCTCGACCGCCGCACGACCATCCTCGACGAATTCGCCGCATTGCACGTAGTCGAGAAATTCGTCGTCTTCAGGGTACAACAGACTCCACGACACGAGAAGGTAAAGCTTGCTGCGGTTGAGGGCACGTTCGACGGCGGGAGAGTCTTTGATCGGCGTCGGGGTCGAGATGACGGCGGTTCCGGAAGCGGAGGGATTTTGTACCGGCTGTTTACTCGTCATATGAGAATCAGCTCCTCGGTGTGACCTTGTGGCCTGGATTTTCCGGCATATGCGGTCAAACCTCTGGCACAAGCTCGGGTATGATAGGTAATGGCCCAGGTGATGTCAAGTACGTTCTCCAATTCCTTGAGACGAAACTTAACCGACTGAAACTCCGAGATTTTCCGATAGGCTTCTTCGGTCGACTTCGCACGATCATCCTCGTGCTAGCAGGCTGGGGACAGCAACCGGAACGGCGTTACGCGAATTGCAACATGATCATTGACGGTTTTACAGATCTGTTCGCACATACCACATCCGACGCACTTCTCTCCGGAGACTAGCAGCCGCTGTCCGTCAAAATCCATCGATAACGCCTCGGTGGGACATTTCGACGCGCAGGCATGACAACCTTGTGCCGCAGTGCATACCCGATGGGAGACGACCGCCGTCCCCATGCGCACATGGTCCCGATCCGGGACCGAAACGAGGGCTTCGGTCCCGCAGGCTGCGATACAGGGGAAATCTTCACAGAGGAAGCATGGCGTCTGCTCGGGAAAGATGATCGGCGTCCCGTCTCCCTGATGGAAAACGATGGCGCCGTGCGGGCAGGCTTTTGCACAATCACCGCATTGCGTGCATCGATCCAGGAACAGCGGTTCGGCCACCGCTCCCGGCGGGCGCAACCAATCGGTTCTTGGAGCGGGGGCGGGTTTTTCGGGACGTGCCTCCGCATGCTTGGAGTACTCCCGCGCAGCCTTGGCGACGGACAGCACCGAGTCCTTGAAGAAATCCCGACGACCATATTTGGGATCAGCAGCCACGTGTCCTATTTGAGTGCTCCAGTCGGCGATGCGATGCTGACGAGGCGTCACGGAAACGGAGACAGTTTCTTACGGCACGCTACATCACACCGTCTGCACGGAGCTTGTACACTTCTACGCACCGATCACAGGCGCCGAATTCGACGTCCCATCCCGGATGATTTTCCCGGATGAAATCCAACACGTAGGCTTCCATCTTACTTCCCAGATCCTCCACCCATGAATATGTCGGAAAACGACAGAGCGGGCACGGAAATCCGGGCATCAGCATGACCTTGTTTTCGGTTTCCGGCACTTCCCCGCCTTCGACGTCCACCGCGCGATCCATGACCCGCAAGGTATCCGTCGCCATCTCGATTAATTCGGAATGAGTGAAGAACCCCGTTTGCCACAAGCCTTCGAATACGGATTTCAATTGAGGGGCGGGAATCTTTCGATACCAGGACCGAAACTCCTTGAAACGATCCTCTTTCCGGAGCATCGGTTCCTTGCCGGTCGTCATCAGCCGGCTGTCGACGCTCAAACTCCACAGCACACGGTACCGCTGGAGAATCAGCGTTTCCTCTCCGGGGTTCTGACCGACCTTTGTATCAGGGTCATAACCGAACTGCGGGCTCAGCATGTCCGAGATATGCATCAACTCATGACGGCAGTAACGGGTGAGCGCGGGGTCGTAGAATCGCCGGGGAATCAGCTTGATGCCGACCCCCTTCAATCCTTTCTCCTCGAACCGCTTGGCCAATTCGTGTTCGACCGAGCCCCACTTGCGAAGAATGTCGACGCCCTCCTGGTCTTCTTTGAGCACACCCTTGATCAGGACGATCCCGACCTGATCCTTGAGCACCGGGTATTCATCGAAGGCGTCCCTGATGATGTCGGAAAAACCCCACGTCCCAAATAAGTATTGATACAGCTTCTTGAACTCGCTCTCGCGGTCGTCCAGCGTGAACTTCTCGTAGATGGGATCCGCCAGCTCATGAAATTCTTTATAGTAGGTGGGATCTCCTTCCCGTTCCGTCTTCTCCACGAAGGAATCGATGACTTCTTGCAACAAGGCAGGCTGAAAGCGAAGTTCCATGGCGTTCCCCAATCTCGAAATGAGCCTTGACCGCAGCTTGACTTGACGACCGGGCTTCTCTTACGATCGTCCAGTTGAGAGGGAAATTATACTGACCTAAAACGACGATTTGCAATCGAACCGGCCACGCCGATTCACAATCACCTCTATCATTAGTCAGGTATTTTCATGACTGAACAAAGTCCCGCTTCTACGGTTCCGGTGCCGACCACCCAGACTCCCAACGTCGACTTCTTGGAATATTGGTCCACGGGGGCAAGAGAGGTGAAGACCTTCCGCGGGCACTCCCACGGAATCTGGTCTGTCGCGTTCGCCCCTGACGCTCTCACCCTGGCCAGCGCCGGCGTGGACCGTCTCGTCCGCATCTGGGACATCGAAACCGGACGGCTGCTTCGTTCCCTGCGCGGCCATACCAACGATATCAGGGCTGTGGCGTTCACGCCGGACGGGCAAACCCTGGCGACCGGAAGCGAAGACCGGACGATCAGACTGTGGAATCCGAAGACCGGCGAACCGCTGAAGCTTCTCTTCACCCGATATGACCACAACGTCTGTAGTCTCTCCCTTTCGCCGGATGGACTGATGCTGGCGCGCGGCAGCCACAACAAGGACATCAAGATTTGGGAAGTCACGACCGGGACCGAACTGATGACCCTGCTGGGGAAGGATCAGTACGACCACCACTGGTCGGTCTGTGTGGCTTTTTCTCCCGACGGCATCCATTTGGCCAGTGGAACGGACATCGGCAAGATCAAGATTTGGGAGGTCTTACCGAGCGGGGAAGAAAAGGTCCTCCATAACGGCCACTGGAAAGAAGACGTCGAGGATTCGACGGAAACGCGGGGCTACTTCATTGAGGATGACGGCGGATTTCAGAAGCCGATGGATTACTGGATCGGAGCCATGACGTTTACTCCGGACGCCAAGTATCTGATCACGGGCAGCCGGGACCAGACGATCAAAATGTTCGAGATGCCTCAGGGCCTCGAGCACCGGACCCTCCGGGGACATACCGGTTGGGTACGGACGCTGGCGGTGACGCCGGACGGCAAGGTACTCATCAGCGGTGGCGACGACAACACCATCCGGTTCTGGGATCTGGCGACAGGGCGTTGCTTCCGAACCATCAAGACGCATACCGGCGGCGTTCGCTGTGTCGCACTCTCTCCCGACGGTCTTTCGCTCGCCAGCGCCTCGTGGGACCGGACCCTGAAGTTGTGGAGCGGGGGACCGGAGCCCACCGGCTAGAGGCTGGTCCGCCTTCGCTTCGTTCTATCCGTCTTCTTCCTCGGCGTCTTCCCTGGCCGACGGAATGCCGTAGCGTTTGCACTTCTCCCAGAGCGCCTTGCGGGAGAGACCGAGGACCTTCGCCGCGGTGGTTCGATTCCCCTCGACACGCTCCAGCACGGAAATGATATGGCTTTTCTCGAACTCTTCCCGCGCGGCGGACAGGGATGTCAGCGGTGTGTCTCTTGCCTTGCCTCCACCCGAGAGCCCTTCATGACAGAAACCGCAGGATTCCTGGGGCCCTCCTCCCGTGAACGGGCAAGACGGAAACTCACAAAGGTCGGTCGGATGGATCATCTCATGGTCGCGCCCGGCTGCCACGCCCCGTTCGATGATCTTTTCCAGTTCCCGTACGTTTCCGGGAAACGAATACCGCAGCAGGAGATCGCGGGCTGAGGAAGAAAACCCCTTGAACCTCTTGTTCATCCGGCCGGAGTATTCTTGGAGAAGATGGTCCGCGATGATCACGATGTCCTCCGAACGTTGTCTCAACGGAGGCAGGACGACCTGCACCGTACCAAGCCGCCGATACAGATCCTCGCGGAAACGCCCCTTCTCGACTTCCTGGGCCAGATCGACGCGCGTGGCTCCGACCAGACGGACATCCGCCTCGATCGCCTCGCGGCCTCCGAGACGTTCGAATTTTCGTTCCCGCAGCACGCGGAGCAACTTGTCCTGAATACCGGGCGAGAGCTCACCGACCTCGTCGAGAAACAGGGTCCCCCGGTGCGCCAGCTCGAAGCGCCCTCTTCGTTGCCGTGACGCTCCCGCAAATGCGCCCTTCTCATGACCGAAGAGCTCGGCCTCAAGCAACGTCTCCGACAAGGCGCCGCAACTGACCTTGATCAGCGGATGATGGTTGCGGGGGCTGTTCTGGTGAATGGCGTTGGCGACCAATTCCTTTCCGGTTCCGCTCTCTCCTACGATCAGAACGGGCGAATCCGACCCCGCCGCCGTCCTGACCTTGTCCAGCACCTCGCGCATCTGGCTATTGGCCCCGAGGATTCCACCGAACCAGAATTTGTCATCGGGAGTCTCTTTGGGTTCCTCCGTCTCACGGCGAAGCCTGACGACCCGTCCCACCCGTTCCACGATGAGCAGCAATTCATCCATCTGAAACGGTTTGGTGATGTAGTCGAATGCGCCGAGTTTCATGGCTCCCACGGCGGTTTCCACCGATCCGTGCGCGGTGATCACGACGACTTCAGTTTCCGGCGCCGCCTCTTTCGTCGCCTTGAGGACCGCCAAGCCGTCGGCGCCGGGCAGCCGCAAGTCCGTAATGACGAGATCAAACGGCTTCTGGCGGAGCAGCTCGATCCCTTCCGTCCCCGTGGACGCCGCGCGAACTTCGTACCCCACGGCCTCCATCGCATCAACCATGGAGAGACGCATGAGCGGTTCGTCATCCACGAGCAGAATGGTGAGCCCTTTCATGACACCCTCTCCACGAGCGAACGATCTCTGGACAAGGGCAGGCAGAGGGTGAACGTCGTCCCCCTGCCCACTTCACTGTCCACGAGTATCTTCCCGCCGTGACGCTCGACGATGCCCAAACTGACGGATAACCCCAGCCCCGTGCCCTCTCCCTCGCTTTTCGTCGTAAAGAAGGGGTCAAAGATGCGGGGCAGCACGGTCGGGGCGATTCCCGAACCCGTGTCGGACACCTCGACCAAGCAGACCCCTTCCGCGACCGAGGTGCGAATCCTCAGCACCCCTCCGCCTTTCATCGCCTGAACGGCGTTGAGAACCAGATTCATGAGCACCTGTTCGATCATGTGCCGGTCGATCATCAGGCTCGGAAGCGCGGAACCGAGCACCGTTTCCAGGACAATGCGGTTGGACGCGAACAGATGGTTCGTGAGCACCAGTACCCGATCGACCACCTGATTGATGTCCGTCAAGCTGAATTCCGGATCGTGCTGCTGGGAAAAATCGAGCAACTGCCGGACGATCTTCTGCACCCGTCGCACGCCGTCCTCCATCGAAGCCCAGTATTCCTCCTGCCGGGCCGGCGACAGGGCGCCTTTGCGCAGGTTGTACAGACAGTTCAGAATCCCCGCGAGGGGATTGTTGATTTCATGCGCCACACCGGCCGCCAGTTTTCCCACCGAAGCCAGTTTCTCGGAGTTGCGGATCTGCTGTTCAAGACGCTTGGTTTCCGTCATGTCGCGCGCAATGCCGAGCACGCCGAGAATTTCCCCGTCCGCTCCGTGGAGCGGGGACACGCTGACGGTCACCGTACGGGCCTCCCCCACGCGGGTCACGACCTCGACCTCGTAGACTTGCTTCGCGCCGATATCCAGCGTGTTCTTCAGTCGTCGTCCGCGATGCCGTCTCGAGAGAAGCGACAGGTAGGGACGCCCCAACAGATCGCCCTTCCGGTAGCCCCATACGGCGACCTTGCCGTTCACATATGTGAACCGTTGGTCCGTATCGAGCGTATAAATCACGTCGTTGGCATTCTCGAGCAGATTCTCCAAGTACTGTTTGGTCTGCTCTATCTCCCTCGTCCGTTCCTTGACCTTGGTTTCGAGCTCCTCCCGATAGGTTTGCAGTTGCCGCTCGAGCTTCTTTCTGTCGGTGATGTCCCGCAATTGGACCATGACCAGCAAATGATCGGGACTTCCGACTTGAATGAGATCCATTTCCACCGGCGTTTCCACGCCGGCGGCGTTATACACCGTGATTTCCTGGGTGGGAGCCTTTTCCCGACCCGTGTTGATGTCGTCCAACCATCGTCGCAGCAGCCCCCGATAGGCGTCGAGCGTGACCTCGAAAATGCTGCGCCCCACGATGTACGGCTCCGCATAGCCGAGCGCCTGTTCTTCGCGTTTATTGACGGAAACGATCGTGCCGCTCGGGTCTACCATGAACACCGAATCGGCGACGAGATCGAAGAGGGCCTTGTACCGGGCCTGCGAGGCCACGAGCTGCTTGGTACGTTCGGTCACGGCCTGTTCGAGCTTCGACGTATATTGTTGGAGCTCCTGTTCGAGACGATGCCGTTCCGTGACGTCGCGCACGAACGCCCGAGAATGTACGAGTCCGCCGCGCTCCTGATCGAACAGCGCGGTCGCGTGGATCTCCACATCGATCGGACGGCCGTCCTTAGCCAGCAAGACCGTTTCCATCGTGGTCTGTCCCTGGGACACCAGTCGTTCGAGGTATTGTAACACCCGGGCGGTCTGCCCTTGCGGTACCAGATCCCAGAGCTTCATCGCCAACATTTCATCCAACTGATAACCCAGCTTGTCCAATCCCGTCTTGTTGACGTGAACAAATTGTCCGCTCCGATCCAACTGATAGATCATCTCCGGCGAGTGTTCGATGAGGTCGCGATACTTTTCCTCCAGTCTGCGTACTTCCACCACCCGTTGCTCGATTTGTCCGAATGACCGCTGAAGATTCGCGGCCATTTCGTTGAACGCACCGGCCAGCTCTTCGATCTCGTCCCCGGTCTTCAGCACCAACCGCCGCTCCAATCGGCCGCTGCCCAATTCCCGCGCTCCTTCATGCAACAGCTTGATCGGCCTGACGATCCGGCGGGCCGCCAGCAAACCCGTGCCCCACAGCACCGCCAGTACGATCAATCCGTACAGCAGAACTTTGGCGACAAGATCGGCCAGCGGGGCAAAGGTCTCCCTGGGATCCTGGCGGATGACGGTCACCCACTGTTTGCCTCCGATGCTGCCTGGCGCGAGTCGATCACTGAACCGAACGGGAGCAAATCCGATCAAGGCATCGCGGCTTCCGTGGGAATCGTCGGAGGCCACCGCCCACCCGGCCTTCAACGTCTGGAGAGCGTGAATGAGTTCGGGCTTTACGGTATGTTCTTCCGGAGAAAGAATCGGACAGATCAGCGGGAAGCCGTCCGAGCTGAACAACATGGCATGTCCGGTCGTGCCGATGGAGACCTCCGCGATGGAATGGAACAAGGTGTCCCGGCGCAACAGAATCGTGACGGCTCCGATGACCGCCCGTTGTTGATCGTCAACGATAGGAGCCGCGACGACGACGACATGGGTGCCGAAGGAAGGGTCGAAGGCAATCTCACCGACATAGGGCTGACGGCTCCCGCCTTTCACCACAGCCTGCCACCAGCCGGTCTTGCCGTAAAAGTATTCCACCTGGGGAATGGAACTCACGACCAGCGCCCCTTGCACATCGGTGATCAGGATGCCCACGTAATCCGCCTTCCGGATGTCGTGCCACCGGATCAGGTAGTTGGTCACGATTCGATTGATGAAAAGCGGAAATTCGCTCCGCTTGTCCCGTTGTTTCCACCGCTGCTGCCAATCCTTGATGACCTCCTGAATGTGTTGCGCGTCCTTTCCCTCGTACGTCCGATTGGCTTCCGCCACCGCCGTGCGCAGGAAGGGAGTGGTCGCCAACTGTTGCGCCTCGTTCATGCCGCGGCTGACATGCATTTCGATTCGGCGGGCCGCTTCGACGGCCACTTCCTTGAAGCTGGTACCGGTCGTCTCGCGCAGGGCGCGGCGCTCTTCCAGATAGGTCAACGCAAGCAGGAAGGTGAGGGGCAGAAGTCCGACCATCACGATCGCCGTGATGATCTTGCGCTGGAGACTGTACGACCGACTCCAGAATTTCATGAACGCGTCCGCCTATGCGAGAGACCGCCAGACTCGGCCCGCAGGCGGTCCGTTCAATATCGCTCAAACCTAGGCACGCTTGAGCAACCGCCCGCCCGTTCCCGGCCACAGGAGCAACAGGGGGCTGGCGACGAAGATCGAGGAGTATGTGCCGAAGATCACCCCCCACAACAGCGCCAGGGAGAAATCGTGCAGCACCTCCCCGCCGGCGACGGCGAGGGGAACGAGGACCAACACCACGGTTAAACTGGTCACGATCGTGCGGCTCAACACTTGATTGATGGCGGTGTTGATCATCGTTTCTTCGCTGTCCCGCCGTCGTACCCGGAGATTCTCCCGAATACGGTCGAACACCACGACCGTGTCGGTCAGGGAGTAGCCCGCCAAGGTCAAGAGAGCGGTCACGACCAACAGGGTGATCTCTTTGTCGAGAATATAGAACGCGCCAAGAACGGCCAGCACGTCGTGGAACGTCGCCAGGGCCGCCGCCACCCCGAACCGCAGCTCAAAGCGGGCGGCAATGTATAAGATAATGCCGGCAAAGGATACGAGGACCGCGATCAAGGCATCTTCCTGCAGCTTCTTGCCGATGGTGGGTCCGATTTCCGTGCTGGAGTCCACGATGAACGTGTTGCCTGGGAATTCCTTGGAAAAGATCGCGACGACACGTTCGGCCATCTTTTGTTCCAACGTCGTGGAAGCCTTCACTCGAATCAGCAACTTGTTGTCCTGGCCGAATTCTTGAAGTTCGGCATCTCCCAACCCATTCGTCTCCAATACCTTCCGAGCTTCGTCGATCTTGATCGGTTGATCGAACTTCAGCTGCACGGCCGTGCCGCCGGCAAAGTCGATGCCCAGGTTGGCCGCGCCGCGGCCGATCTGGATGATCGCCAGAATTCCCAGCACAACCATGATGCCGGAAAAAAGGAACGAAATGTTCCGCTTGCCCATGAAATCGAAGTTCGTCTTTCCCAGAATTTCCAGCATGCAGGCTCCTTCGACCTAGATACTCAACTGATCGACTTTGCGGCGTTGATTGATGATGTCAAAGATGACCTTGGTTCCGACCAAAGCCGTAAAGAGATTGATCGCGATGCCGAGACAGAGCGTGACGGCAAAGCCCTTGATCGGGCCGGTACCGAACAGGAACAGCGCGACACCCGTAATCAAGGTCGTGACGTGGGAATCGATGATGGTGAGCAGCGCCTTGTCATACCCCCCATCGACGGCGAGCCGGACCGCTTTTCCCGATCGGAGTTCCTCTCGGATGCGCTCGAAGATCAGCACGTTCGAATCAACTCCCATACCGATCGTGAGAACGATGCCGGCAATACCCGGCAAGGTCAACGTAGCCGTCAATGCGGACAGCGCCCCCATCAGGCAGATCAAGTTCAAGATCAGCGCGATGTCCGCGATGAGGCCGGACAGCCGGTAGTAGACGATCATGAAGATCATGACCACCGCTCCGGCCACCAACGTCGCTTTGATGCCCTTCTCGATCGAATCCCGGCCGAGCGACGGGCCGACCGTCAGGTCTTGTACGATCTTCAACGGCGCCGGCAACGCACCGGCGCGAAGCACGATGGCGAGGTCGTTGGCCTCTTGCGTCGAAAACGTTCCGGTAATCTGGGCACGCCCGCCGGAGATCCGTTCCTGAATCACGGGTGCGGAATAGATGGTGTTGTCGAGCACCACCGCCATCCGTTTTTTGACATTTTCGCCCGTGATACGCTCAAACTCGCGTCCGCCCTTGGCATCGAACGTGATGGAGACGTAAGGATCGTTGAATTGCCCGATCGATACCCGCGCATCGCTCAACACGTCGCCCGTGAGCATGACCCGTTTCTTGACCAAATATGGAATGCGGTACTCCCGTCCCGTATCCTTGTCGATGGCCCGCTCGAAAAGGATCTGATCGCCCTCCGGCAACTTGCCCTCAAACTGCGAGAGGACGTCCGCCTCCTTATCCTTCGGCACCCTGGCCGGCAGGTCCAATCTGATTTGGCTGTTCTCATCCAGCATCTTGAATTCGAGCAATGCAGTTTCCTTGATCAGATCTTTAGCCCGCTTCGGCTCCTTGACCCCCGGTAATTGCACCACGATCTGCTTGGGGCCTTGCCGTTGCACCACCGGTTCCGCTACGCCGAACTGATCGATGCGATTGCGGATGGTCTCGAGGGCTTGATTGACCGCGGAATCCTTGATGCGCTTCATCTCCGACTCCCGAAGTTCCCATACCAGCGTATTGGCGGACCCCGCCGAGTCCTTCTCCGCAAAGGTCGGAAAGTCGTCGATCAATTTTTGGATCTGGGCCTTCAGGTCCGCGTTTTGGAACTGAATGGTGATGTCGGTCGTACTCGTGCGCTTGACCGATTCCGCCGGAATCTTCTTTTCCACCAGGAGGTCCTGCAGCGATGTCAGCGACCGGTCGACCGCGATTTCGACCGCCCGATCCTCGTCGACCTCCATCACCATGTGGATGCCGCCCTGGAGATCCAATCCGAGGGTGATCCCCTTGTTGGGCAACAGGGTCTTCAACCATCCCGGCAGCCCCTGGTACAAATCCGGTACCGACGGCACGAACGCGATCACCGAAGCGATCACGACCAGCGCCAACAACGTCAATCGCCCGCTCACTTTCTTCATCGTGCCTCTTGTCCCCTTGCTACTTGAACCCTACGACTCTTTCTCGTCGTCATCCGCGCGCAGCCGCGCGATGTGCTCCCGCTGAATCTTGACCTTGGTGTTGTCGGCAATTTGCAGCGTCACCGTGTCTTTACCCAGATTCGCCACGACTCCCCAGACGCCGGAGGAGGTGACGACCTTGTCACCCTTCTTCAGGGCGTCCAGCATGGCTCGCTGCTGTTTCTGTTTTTTCTGCTGCGGCAGCACCAGCAGGAAATAAAAGATGACGAATACCAGCACGAACGGGACGAGCGACAAGATCGTGCTCGCACCGCTCCCCCCTCCGGCGGTCCCTTGAGCCCATGCGATAGATGCCAGCAACATAAATGAGCCTATCCTCTCTGTACCGAGGTGCTCCTCGGCCTCCTAAGCGCCGTTGGTCTCCGCCGTGCCGACGAATTCCGACGGGGTTTCCGCACGCATCCGGTAAAACGTGTCTCGAAAATTCGCGAACGTTCCGTCGGCGATCGATGCGCGCATCCGACGCATGAAATCGGAAAAATACCATAAGTTATGCATCGTGTTGAGACGCGATGCCAGCATCTCTTTGACGTTGTACAGATGATGGAGATAGGCGCGGGAATATCGCGCGCAGACCGGACAGGCGCAGTTCGGGTCGATCGGCTGCTCATCCCGCGCATACCTGGCTTGCTTGATCGACACCCGCCCCGACTCGGTGAACAGCCAGCCGGTCCGTCCATGACGAGACGGAATCACGCAATCGAACAAGTCGACGCCGCGCGCGACGCCTTCGATGAGATTCTCGGGCATGCCGACTCCCATCAAGTAGCGAGGCTTCCCGAAAGGAAGCTCGGGAGCCGATATGTCCAGCATCCGATACATCTCTTCCTTGGTTTCACCGACCGACAGTCCCCCAATGGCATGGCCGTCGAAACCGAGCGCCACGATCTCCCGCGCGGACTTCCGGCGAAGCTCTGAATCCAGCCCCCCTTGGACGATTCCGAAAAGTGCCTGGTCCGTTCTCCGTCGACTCTCTTGGCATCGGCCGGCCCACAGCGTGGTCCGCCGCACCGAGTCCGCCACCGTGTCCCGGTCGGCCGGCAACGCCACGCACTGATCGAAAGCCATGATGATGTCGGCGCCGAGATCCTCTTGAATTCCGATCGCGGATTCCGGGGTAATGACGTGGGGCGACCCGTCCAGATGCGAGCGAAAGGTCACGCCTTCGTCGGCAATCCGGCACAGGCCGGCCAAGCTGAAAATTTGAAAGCCGCCGCTGTCGGTTAAAATGGCTCCGGACCAGCCGGTGAACCGATGCAATCCGCCGAGCTCCGCAATCACCTTGTGTCCGGGTCGCAGATAGAGATGGTAAGCGTTGTTCAGAAACAGTTGAAAGCCCAACTGCTGCAATTCTTGAGGATCGATTCCCTTGACCGGCCCCAACGTGCCGACCGGCATGAACGCAGGAGTCTCGATTCGGCCATGCGCAGTCGTCAGCAAGCCCAATCTTGCGTTCCCTCCCTGAGCGGTCTGCATGACGGTAAATTCCATTTGGCTCGCCTGATTCCCTCTTACATGTGGTCTGGGGTGGAGATTCCAAGCAGTGACAGGCCGTTCCTGAGCACTTGCTGAACTCCCGCCATCAACGCCAAGCGCGCGGCCGTCCGTTCGGAGTCGACGATCTCCCGTTGCTGTTCTCCGTCCGATGCCGGGGTTCCCAAATCTCCTTCTCCCTCTTCCCTGCCAGCCGCCGGAGGCAGAATTCGATGCTTGTTATAGAACCCGTGAAGCAACCCGGCCAGTTGCTGCAGATAATACGTGAGCCGATGGGGCTCGTACGACAGGGCGCTGGCGTGAACGACGGAAGGAAACGCCGAGATCTTGCGAATCAATGCAAGCTCGTCCGGATCCGTCAACTTCCCCAAGTCGGTCTGACTTGGCAGCGGGCGGTTGATTCCACGCGACTTGGATACCCGCCAGAGGCTCGAAATTCTGGCATGCGCATATTGCACGTAGTACACGGGGTTTTCGGCCGACCGTTGTTTGGCCAGTTCGAGGTCGAAATCGAGATGGGTTTTGGAATCCCGCATAAGGAAATAGAATTTCGCGGCATCGGCTCCCACTTCATCAATCACGTCTCGGAGGGTGACAAATTCGCCGGCTCGCTTCGACATCTTCACTTCCACGCCTCCGCGCAGCAGCTTGACGAGTTGCACGAGAACGACTTGAAGCCGTTCTTTCGGATGCCCGTAGGCTTGCATCACGGCCTGCATGCGGGGAATGTACCCGTGATGGTCCGCCCCCCAGACATCGATCAGTAGATCGTATCCTCGCTGCAGCTTGTCCCAATGGTAGGCGATGTCGGATGCAAGATAGGTGTACTCTCCATCTTGTTTCTTCACGACACGGTCTTTCTCGTCTGCGAATTGGGAGGATCGAAACCACAAAGCGCCGTCCTGCTCGAACAGCAGTTGTCGAGACTTCAGGTCATCCAGCACCCGTTCGACGGCATTGGAGGACAGCAGAGAAGCCTCACTGAACCATGACTGGAATTCGATACCGAACGAGCGGAGATCCTGGCGGATCACGTTCAGCAGATCTTCGAGAGCGAAGCGTCGACATTGGCCTTCCAGGTCATCGGGATCCTGGCTCCCACCGGCGGACTCCCGTTGCTGCCGTAACCGCTCCGCCACGGCGGTGATATACGCGCCGTGGTATCCGTCGATCGGGAACTCGACCCGACGGCCGCTCAACTCTTGATAACGGGCATACACCGACTCGCCCAAGAGTTTAATTTGACGGCCCGCATCGTTGATGTAGTATTCGCTGACGACGTCGTACCCGACGGCATCGAGCAAATTCGCGACGGCTTGACCCACTGCCGCTCCGCGCCCGTGTCCGACGTGCAAGGGACCCGTCGGATTTGCACTCACATACTCGACGAGGATTCGGCGCCCGCCGCCGGAATTGCTCCGGCCGTAACCGTCACCCTGAGCCTCGATTTCCCGCAACACTTCCTGCCAAACCGCCGGCTTCACCGTCAAGTTGAGAAACCCCGGCTGGACGACTTCGACACGATCGAATAGTCGGTCGTCCTGTGCCAACTCCTCAACGATGATCCGAGCGATGTCGTGCGGACTTCTGTGTTCGGAGGAGGCCAGTGACAGAGCCACGGTGGAAGCGAGATCCCCCCACTCCGGACGCTTGGGAGCGTCCAGGCTTAGAACAGGCCATGATTCCGTCTTCAGCAGCCCTTTTCTCTTCGCCCCGTTCAAGGCGCCAAGCAACGCGCTGGTGACTTTGTGCAGCACCACACCCTGAGACACCCAATCACTCCTAAGTCCTTAGCATTGAAAGAGAAAATTAGCCTGTCACTCTATCATACGGCCTGATGGGAGACAAGGCGCTTTGTGTGGATTTTCGAGGAGTTGCGGCAAGCCAACCGCTGCCTGCAAATTTCCAATAGGGCATGGGGCGAGATGCCGAGGCAAGGCCGTTCGACACAGCTGTTGACTGTCTCCCAATTCGAGCATCGACAGGTATCCGCTCTCACCGCAGTCACATGATTTCCCCGGGGGGACCATCGTTCCACCATAGTGGGACCGAACAGAGCTACTGTCTCCACTCCAATCAACGCAGACAGATGGCTGACTCCGGAATCATGTCCCACGAAGAGATCGGCCGATGCAAGCACGCCAGCCAGCAATTCCAAACTCAAGTTCCGCAATACGCTGACCCGTCCCTTTACCAGGCGAGCAACGTTGCCTATCGCCATATGATCGGCCGGCCCCTCCAGCAAGGCAAGCTCAAGTCCGTCCTTTCTCAGGTCGTCGATCACCTCGGCAAGGACCTCCGGCTTGACACACTTAAACGGGCTTCCGCTTCCTGGATGGAGAAGAATAATCTCCCGATCAGGAGTGATGTCCGCCTCGCGAAGCCGTGCGCGACCGAGTTCCCGTAGAGGCTGGGGAAACTGCAATGCAACGGGCTCCAAATTTTCACTCGGCGCCTCCCCCAATGCTTCCCAAAATCGATCGCTCTGGTGGACCGAAGAAAGTCGGGGTGAAAAAGGTGAGCAAACGGCAACCTTCCCCCGTACATGTCTCCTGAGAACCTCTTCAAGGATCCCCTCTTCATCCTTCACCCAGGCTACAGCCAGATCGCATCTGGTCAACCAATTCCACATCACGCTTTCCGGGTCGATGGCCCCCCCGAATAACTGGCCGAACCCAAGCCCTTGAACCGACAGCGATCCATCGATAATGCCACAATCCTTTAGTAATTCCCCGACCCGGTGATCGGCACAGAGCACGAATTCATGGCGAGGAAATCTTCTGCGGAGGTTGACGATCGCCGGTACGGCGAGCAGAACGTCACCCAACGCACCGGGATGAATGATGACGACGGTTCGTATCACGGTTGAAAAGTATCATTCCGAGATCGGTTGTTTGCGAAGATCGACCGAGCCAATTCAAGATCGGCCGGAGTATTGATGTTTAAAAATGCTCGTCCCTCCGGGTCGACCGTCTTCAAGTCCTCCGCTGTGACGGTGTGGGATCTGAGCATGGGATGTTCAACCAACCGATGAATCCGCAGGTCCTTCGTCGTCATCATGGATTCCATGACCGGCAGGCATCGCCGGCCGTACAGCGCATGCATGGGATGCCATCCATTGTGCAAACGCGCCATAACGATGTCCGCCTCGCTCCTGAGATCGAGGAAGTACCGGACCGTCTCCTGACTAAAGAACGGCATGTCACAGGCCACGACGAAGACCCGGCTCGTTCTCGCATGTGTCAATCCAGTATAGAGGCCTCCAAGGCTTCCGCAATCGGCTACGAGATCACGAACGACCGGAACGGCGGAAGAAAGATCAGGACTATCTTGTGCGATCACGATTACGACATCCTGAAAAACGGATCGGAGGATGTCGAGGCTTCGCTCCAGGAGGCTGCGCCGACCGATTTCGACAAATCGTTTGTCTTCACCCATTCTCCGGCTTTTTCCGCCGGCGAGCAGGATACCTGTGACCTCCGTGATCATAGACGCATCGCTTGTTCGGGCGGAAAAAACAAAGAGGGGGTGGGTTTCCCCACCCCCTCTAAACGTTGACCCCTCTCAGCGGCGATTAGAGGGTCTTGCCCTTTTTCTTGTTCGCCCGCCGCGTCATAACCCATCCTTCCAGCAGCACAATACCAAACGCAATGACTGCCGGATAGATATAGGTCTCGCGGGGGATCGGCGGGTTCAAGAACGTATAGTAGAAAGCCGAAACGGCCATCTTCCGTCCTGCATCGCCGTTATGCCCGTCCCAGGCAAAGAACACCGTGGGAACATATTGGCCGACTTCAAAGAACGTGTCCTCGTCGTAGTCATGATCCTTCTTGTTCCCCAGCGGGCGTTGAATCATGACGTACCACCGACCATCCTTCCACTCGGCCTTGAGGACTTTAAGACTCTCCTCATACGAGTCCCGCTCTTCGAAGTCCTTGTCCCATCCCGTTCCCTTGAACGCTCGGATGGATCCATCCGCTTCCCACTTCACGATATCGACCGGGAACTGCTCGTTTGTTCCGAACAGGTAGCGCGGCTTGATCGGAGCCGGCAATTCCTTCCACTTCACCGGATGCTCGATCGCGATGGCATCGTTGTACACGGTGTAGCTGTTCTGATGAGCCGCGATGGACCCTTCCTCGCCGGTCTTGGGATCCTGCTCCTTCACGTCGATATTTACCTGCGTAGGCGCCCAAGGCAACTTGCCTTCGGCCACGCTCTTGGTGCGATCGTCCCACTCCAGCAGATACACGAGCGACTTGTCGTTATACAGAGCCCGGACCCAGATATCGTCGATCCGATTGACGAAATTTCTCGGCTTGTGGGTGATCTGCCCACCCATCGCGACGTATCGGCGGGGTGCCTTTTGCCACGCCTCATTCGTGAGATCAACCGGGATCTCTCCTTCGACCAAATTCGCCGGCACAACGAAATTGATCTTCGGCTTGTCGGTCAAGGGATCGATCGGAAGCGGATTTCCTTCAGCATCCCGCTCGCACAGTGAATTCACAAAATTCGCGATGTCCCACCGCTCATCGACGCTGGTGCTGTCGGCAAACGAAGGCATCGGCGTTCCATTGACCCCGGTAGAAAAGGTCCGGAAAATGTTTTTTACATTATACGGATCCTGACGGCTTCCTCGGAAATTCCAACATTTGTGCCAGTTGGCCGGCTGAATCGAGAACCCCCAGTCGTCCTTCAGGTTGAAGGCGTTTCCGTCCCCGCGCCCTTCAGTACCATGACACTCAATACACTTCTTTTCGACGATGAGTTCGGAACCACGCTTCTTGCTCTCTTCAGTTGCCGCTTTCGGCTTGATATCGCCAAGTTGGAGGATCGTCTGTGTTTCCGATTGCTTATCGGTAAACTTCCGATCCTTCACCAGCTGGGTTGTGACAAAAGAAAGCACCTGAAGCCGTTGTTCGTCGGTCAAAATACCTTCCCAGGATGGCATAGCCGAACCAGGCAAACCGTGCGTGACGGTTTCAAACAGGTCGTTTTGCCCTGATATCGGCTTCTTCGCGTCAAACAAAGGAAGCTCGCCGCTCGCCGTGTGGCGGATCTTGAAGGTACCTTGATTGAAATTTCGGGGCCTAGGCCACAGGCGGTCTGCACCGGGACCATCGCCCGCCCCATCTACACCGTGACACCATACACACTTCGTAAAATAGACCCGCTTCCCCGCTTCGATCATCTCGGCGGAGGGCTCTGGAGCGAGCTCGCCCTTCTTGAATCCCTCTGGCAATTCTTCGGCCCCCACTACCGGAATGCCGATCTGCCCAGAGGTCAGGATGATGCCGAAGGCGGCAGCGACGGCCACTCCAACCTTCTGACTTGCGCTCTTTCTCATATTTATCCTCTTCATCTAAGTCCAGGTTATCGAAAAAGCCTTCGGCGCATTAATCCCACGTACGCGGGTAATAGCCGGTATGCCAATATTCGAAGAGAATGACCTTCCAAATTTCGTCGACGGTCAGGTGTTGCTCCCAAGGCGGCATGACTGAGGCCCAGGGAAATCCTTCGTTCGGCAATCCGATTCCACCCTTGGATACGCGCCAGAAAATGAAGGTCTCCTGGAGCTGTGCGATGGTGCCGGGATCGGTGAAGTTCGCTGGAATGGGATTGAACGCAAAGGCATGGAGCCCACGGCCATTCAGATTGTCTCCGTGGCAGAAGTGACAGTTCTGAAAGAAAATCTCGCCGCCCTCACGCACATACTTCAAATAACCCTGCGCATTCTGATCCCAGGGATTCGCGTTTGGCTTCATGAGCCGCCCCATCCCCTGCTCCACGATGTTGGCGTTGGTATATTCCTGGTCGTACTTCCCTTCGGGATTGACCCGGAAAGGATTCTGGGAAGTCTGCAACACGTAGGTCTTTCCGTGTACCTTGGTGCTGGCCGGAGGAGCCGGATGCACCGTTCGAAGTTCGATCGGCTCTTCGGACTTTGGGACCATTGCGTTGTACGAAAACCCACCTATCAGGATCGGCAACAGAATCAGATAGGCATAGCGCAACAGCTTGTTCATGCCTGTCTGTGCGTCCATCACGTTCATGATCGGTTGTTTGAACTTTCTCCAGTCGTCCTCGTTCGCCGACATCCACATGAACACCGCCACGAGAGACACGGTCCCGTACATCGCCCGCACGCTGAACGGAATGGGCGGATACACTCGGAACTTCAGATACAGCAAAATGAACGCCCAGAATGCGATTCCTTGCCAGAACCGCGGGATGCCCATGCCCATCGAGCTGAGCATGTAGCTGAGCCCCGCAAAGCCTGCGACGAAGATCGCCAACTCTGTGAGCATCTGCATGGGCATATAGCCCTCAACTAAGCGCACGGTGTTTGACGGGACGACGTCGAAGATCATCCCGACCAGCAGGAGGAGTCCGACGACCCCTACCAGCGCGCCGACTGACATCAATGCTTTCATGGGTTAACTCCCTAAATTAGTCTTCGAAAGTATAGATTGCCCACCATTAGGAAACCTTCGGTGGAGGCGCGCCAGCCTTCACCTGCGACAAGTAATCGACAATTTTCTTCAGCGCTCCCGCGCTTAGCTTCTGCCCGAAGATCTTAGGCATCGTGTTGTCCGGAAACGGCTTCACCACGTAGGCGCTGGGCTCGACGATCGACTCCATGATGTACTCGGGACCCGATTTAGCCGTTCCCTTGTACTCCTTGTCCTTGATCCGGAGAGGAGCATTGGTGCCTTCCTCAAGCTTCGGACCGATCGTACCGGTCGCCCCAGGAATACCCGGAATCGTGTGGCACGAGACGCATTGCGCCTTGGCAAAAATCTGGTCAACCGGCTCGGATCCGTCCGCCAGCAGCGCGCTGGCAGCCGCCGGCTTGTCCTCTTGCATCTTCGGACGATCGGCTTCAGGAATGAACTTCTCATAGGACTTCACGATTTCTTCGTAGGATGGAGCGTCACGACCTTCCCGCACATACAGCCAGGTGTCGACCGCGGCCAATTCAGGCAAGCTCAAGGAGATCGGCGGCTTATGAATCGCAGGCATCGGACTTTCCTTGTCGTTCGTACCCTTGACGCCGTATCCCGCGACCACATAACAGCTCGGGCACGCATGCGACTCGGCGATGTACTCCTGTCCATTCTCCGCGGTGCCTGCCCCAGGGAAGGCCTCCTTCACCGAATATTCGCGCTTGGCCGGACTACCCTTGGAATACTTAGGATCCTCGAGCCGCTCCTTTCCGGCACGTTCTGGAAGGCCAAGAAGGTTCGGAGCACGTTCACCCAACATGCCGGCGTGGAAAGCATGACAGAGGGGACATTGTCCTTTGCCGATCGCACCCTGGACCTTATTCTGTCCAATACCGCCGAAGATGATCTTTTCGCCTTCGTCAGCCAATTGCTGGGGTGTCATCGAACTAAAGTCCAGCTTTTCTTCCTTTGGCGGAAACCCTCCCTCCACCTGCGGCAACCAGTTTCCGTATCCGGAGAGAAAGGCGGCGACGAAAAACATGAACCCACCGATCTTCAGAAGCGCGCTCAGGTTCGTAAAATACAACGCCATCATGAAGGTGGTCGCCGTGATCATCACGAGAGAAACGGGCAAAAGCCGGTTCTCACCATAGAAGTTGTTCTTGTAGTTAGCGATTGCAATAAAGATCAGGAATGCCGCGAGGATTCCGATGAAAGTCTTGAACACCGCCCGCTTCTTTGCCGCGGGATCGGAGATAGACACTTGGAAGTAAACGAGCAGCCCGACAAGAATGGCCAAGACCATCCACCCCATTGAGAGGGCTTCGTTAATCAGATTACCCACAGTTGTAACCTCCTGCAGCTACACCGGGGAACGGTGACGACACACCGTCCCCCCGCGAGCCTATACTGAGTAAGATGGTTAGTGGCTGCCCGCCGGCTGCGGCGCGCTTCCCGGAACTCCGGCTTTGGCTTCAACCGGTACTTTCTTCGCCGTCAAGCTGCCGAGCCAGAAGACAAAGAGAATACTGATCCAGAAGAACAACACGTTAAACGAAATCATGTTGGCGGCAAAACCCACCGTATGCGTATAAGCCCACGGAGAGTTGTCACGCATGATCTCATTGACGTGCCAGAAGAGGCGGACGGAAGAGCGGATGTAGCCCATCAGTCCCATCATCCAGGTAAACGCGGTCGCCAGCATGATCAACGCGTACTGCGATCGCGCAGAGATCTTGCCCCATTCGATCGGCCCCATCTGCTTGGCGCCCTTCATCATGACGCTGTTCAGCGCGAACATGAAGAACAGACAAGACAGGGTCGTCGCCACCTGAGGCACCGACAAACCGACTCGCACGTTGGCCGGGATGTAGTATCCATAGATCGCCAGCCACACGATGTTGATGTAGGCGCAAGCGAAGAACACGCCCATGAAAATGTTGCCGAATTTCGCCCAGGAAACCGTCGAGACCTTATTGCCTCGCATGTACCACACGAAGCTTAAGACGGTCGTGGTGATGATGACATTGATGCCGCCGTTTTTCGCGGACATGACACCGTAGTTACCCAAGACCGGATGCTGCTGACCGCCCATTGCCTTCAGCTCGGCGGGCGTCATGACCATCGTGTGCGGGGTGATGAACACCAGGAAGCCGCACGCGAGGAGAAACACGAGATACTTGATGTAGCGCTGATATTTTTCCGCTCCTCGCATCCGACCCATCGCCTGCCAGAGGTAATAGTTGGTGCTAAGAAACAGAATGCCGATCATGGTGGCTTGAATGATGAACAGCCAAGCCAACAGACCGCCCATGAGCGTGATGCCCATTTGCTGCCGATACGCATACACTTCGCGCATCAGCCAATAGCCGGCGAAAGGAAGCGGGATCAGAAACGCCACGCCGAGCGCCATGGCGATGTAACCCATCCAGTCATAATGCGCCCGATCTTCATCGGTCTTCGCCGCCAAAAACTTATAGGCCGCGTAGGCAGCGACGACGCCGCCACCGAAGGCCATGTTTCCGAGGATCCGGTGCACGTTGAGGGGATTCCACAATGCGGTGTGGATGACGTGCCAGATGTTGCCGAGGAAGCGTCCTTGCTCATCGACTCCGGCCGGGGACATCATGAAACCGATCCAAGAATTGGCCAAGAACATCAGCAGCGTGCCGATGATGTTCAGGATGACGGACATGCTCAAGTGGATCCACTTGAGAAACCCCTCTTTCATCTTGTCCCAGCCGTAGTAGTAAATGTAGAGCGTTCCGCTCTCGGCCACGAACATCAACGCATAGATGTGCATCACCGGACGGAAGATGCTGGAGAGGTACCCGAAAAATGCCGGATAGAGAGTCAAAAACGTGAAGATCAAGATGCCGCCCAGAATCGCCGTCAACGAATAGGCTGTTAAACTGATCTTGATGAAGTCATAGGCGAGCTGGTCATAACGCTTTGCGAGCGCTTTGTCCTTCGTCACCACCCCCATGAACTCGATGACCATGCAGAAGATCGGAACAGCCAGGACGAAGCTGCCGTAGTAGAGGTGCTGCTGGTTCGCGAACCAGAGCAACACACGGCTCTCGAAGTTGTAGCGGGGATAGTCCTTCGGGCCGTCGGTCGTCTTGGGTGCCGGAGCGCCGACCACAATCCCTTCAGTCTTGTAGTAGACATCGCGCCCCTTCTCGACCTTGTCTCCCTCCTTCTTTGCCCCATCAGCCGCGGGAGCCTCTTCACCGGATGCCGGCGTCGGCAGCGACATGACGATGGGAAACAGGAGGAGGCCAACCATCGCGCACAGCGCCATGATTGAAAATACTTTCTTTCGGGTTGCAAGACCCATGGGATACCTCCTTGATGCAAGACGACAAAGACTCATGACAAAATTCCAAACTTTCACGGAGTCGTAACTCACGGACCTACTTGCGGAACAGGTACCAGTAGTCCAACCCCTGCATGTCCATCAAAAAATGATCGACCAAGGTGAAATAGGCGACGCAGATGATCAACGAAATTACACCGTAGACGATTGCCTGACCCATATTGTTGTCTCCTCTTCAACTCGAAACGCGTTCCGGGAACTATTCACGCCGAATGGCCCTGCTCGTCAGCAGGGGCACTGGATGCCGGCGAACCAGTAAAAGAACCACAAACCAATCGCGCAGGTGATGTAGAAAATCATCTTGCCGATTTTCACCTTGATGTCGCTATCCGCAGTTGCCGTTGCCATTGGTTCTCCTTCTCTAGACTGATGATATGGTGAGTGAGTGCATGTATTCAGGCATTTCTTGACACAAGCATATGCGTGTGTTATTCAAATTTTGTCGTTGGGCGCGAAATAACAGGGAAAATCATGACGAAGAACTCAAAAGTGTTCGACATTATAGTTTTGGCCGGTATGGTTGTCAATATAATTTTGGCCGTCTTTCTGATCCTCTACTACTTCGACTTCCTCTAGCTTTTTCCGCTACTTCCATCACTTTTTTCGGCGCTTTTCGAGTCCGAAATTGCGCATCGAAATCCGATGGTTTCGTCGCGAAAGTCCGGTACCATCTTGCTCCGACTGGTAATGCGTACATCGTGCCCCGTGGTCGTATAAGATCCCCCACGCATGACGCGATAGGTCCCATATTCCGGGCTTGGCGGGTCTTGTTCTGGAGAATCTTGGTAGTACGTCTCCGCATACCAATCTTCCACCCATTCCATCACGTTTCCGGCGCCGTCCATGACCCCATAGGGACTCTTGTCCAAGGGGAAGGATCCGACTCGCGCCGACACTTCATGGCCGTCATTCACTCTCGCCCAGTTCGCCCCGTTTGGCTGCTCGAGGTTTCCCCAGGGCCATAGCCGTCCATCGGCACCCCGCATGGCCTTCTCCCACTCCGCTTCGGTCGGCAAGCGCTTACCCTTCCAACGGCAATATTCGACGGCATCATCCCAGGACACGTATACGACCGGCTGATTGATCCCCCGCATCTTGCCGACGCTTTTCGCGTAACGCGACGGCGGTCCGGCCTTACGATGACCAGTGGCCGTTACAAACTGCTGATACTGGTGGTTTGTGACTTCATGGCGGTCGATCTTGAACGCACCTAATGCAATCGTGCGTTGAGGCCTTTCGTCGAATCCTCCATCCGTCGTGCCTCTTAAGAACGGACCAGCAGGAATCGCGACCATGTCTTCGCCGATGGGATCTTCCGTGGTATCCGCTTCCAACGACTCCGGAACCGATTCCGTCTGAGAGGAGGAATCTTCCAACGGCGTCAAAGATGTTCCGCGAAGAATGCCCATAATAGGCAACGCCGCAAAGGCGAGCACAGTGAGCAAGAAGGCAACCTTGAATTTGGTCTCGAGCATAACCAGGGCTATGACGCCGAGGAATTTCCTCCAGCGTCGGCATCACTGGCGCAGCGGATACCGATCGTGATGTCGGTCCGCCAGTGTTTGGCGGCGAAGCGTTTCGACAATCTCGTATTGTGTTCTGTTTCTCTCCATGACCCCCCGCGAACAACCTTCAGATCTCCGTTTTCCGGCCCTTTGGGATCTCGGTACGGAGACTTCTTATAATAATTTTCATCATAGGTGTCGGCCACCCATTCCGCCACATTGCCCGTCATGTCGTGCAGACCATACGGGCTTCGTCCCGAGTCAAACGAGCCGGGCGGTGCCAAATAACGATACCCGTCTTCGCTTCCGTCCACATTGGCCCGCCCCGTGACGAAAGCGTCCCCCCACGGATACTTTCGTTTGCCTTCGCCCCGTCCGGCCTTTTCCCATTCGGCTTCTGTCGGCAACCGCTTCCCGGCCCATTTGCAGTAGGCGTTGGCGTCGTCCCACGAGACGCTCATCGCGGCAAACTCGGGTTTCAGCAGCTTGGACTGATCGTCTTCGAACACTTCAATCCTCGGCATCGCACGCCTTGTCATTTTGGCGAACCGGGCATATTCATCCTGCGTCACTTCGTTGCGATCAATATAAAATCCTTTGAGAAAAACCTGGTGCTCCGGAGCTTCGTCTGGATCCCCATCTTTGCTTCCCATCATAAAGGGGCCTTCAGGAATATGAACCATCTCTCGCCCTTCGTCTCCTATTCTCGTCTTGTACATGGAGTAGTCCTGTACCGGGCCGACGCTCGCAGTTGGCTGACTTTCAGTCTTAACGGACTTCGCTAGCTCCTTCATCTTGTAGGCCTTATTCGACTCCCAAAGCATCATGCCGATCATGAGCGCAAAGGAGCCGAACACAAAAATGATTGATCCGATCAGCACGCCTCTGTTTTCCATAGTGCTCCGATTCCCTTCACTCGAGGTTTATGCTCATGCGGACGGATCGGCAGGCTCAGGCACGTGTTTTCTGGCCGCGCGAACATCGAGGAGCATGGAGATCTGAACGCCGAGGAATCCCCCCATCGCCGCTCCGGCCCCGGCCCCGACCCAAATGCGATCGGTCCCGGCGACCAACCAGGCCAATGCTCCTCCCAGAAGGGTTCCGATCAGAATACTGACGAGAAATCTTCGCCCGCCGAGAAACCCGATCACACTGCCAAGCATGAGACCCAACCCGACGGCCACGGGCATCAGACTGGCCCCCATGATGAATCCAATCAGGGCTCCCACCGTGCCCATGACCGTCATACCGAATATGATATCGAAAATCTTCTGGCTCGGCATCGGATCGCTCTGGTTGTTTCCTTCGCAGGTGGCTGTGCGAAGGCCTATTTTGCCGCGCTGGCCATCATCGGTCCGAAATCGATCTCGACCCCCGGACCTGCGATGATCGAGATTCCCCATGCCTTGGGTGCAGGTTCGTGCTGATGAATCCGCTTAAAGTCGTCGTACACATTGACCTTCTCCTCGAACCATTGTCCGATTTCACCGGTACCGCTTTGCACGACGATTTCCGATCCGCTGAACATCCCGCCTTCAGTCAAGGTCCCCTCCGGCTTTGTCGCGCTCCACACGTACTTCGTAAAGACGGGAATGAACAGGAGATCCGTATCCAATGATGCGTAAATAGCTGCCAACGGCTCCGTCCCTGCCGCAGCCTTGTTCAAGCGCCAACGCCAAGTGAGCACCGGATAGGCCTTGGGATCCCAATCGATCTTTTTCTTCTTGATTCGCTGTCCCGCATCCTTCGCGGACAAGTAGCTGGATCCGTTTTCGGTTTGAATCTTGTAGGCATCGCGACCTTTGGAATGGCTGCGCTGACTTTCATGATCCCAATTCGAGGGAAACCCGTCAGCCTCCTTGGCCTGAAAATCCTCCAAGACCAACGTCTGGCCCTGCCCGACGGCGGAGCCTTGCGCGATCACCAGACCACCGAACAACAACGCGAGCATCAACCTCATCCGAAACATCCCTCCTGACGTGGGTCCATCGCCTCGCTCACCCCTCCTGAGAAGGAATGGGCGCCAGCGTCGGCGATTTTTCCCCGTCAAATTCCTCTCCGAATGCCTCCTGCTGGCCGCGCTGGCACATCCAGAACAGGGCAAACACCGCACCCCAAAAGACCACCATGTTGAGCGTGACCATCTTCGCCGCAAACTCGAGATCCGGGGTAAACGCCCACGGGGACACATCGGCCATTAAGTCGGTGACATGCCACGACAAGCGCCCTGATGAACGGATGTACCCCATGAGGCCCATCACCCACGTGAAGGCCGCCGCCAGCCCGAAGAGCCCGACCATGCCGCGGACCGGAATTTTACCCCACTGAACCGGTCCATGGACGATCGCGTGCTTGAGCATGGCCCGATTGATCAGCACCGACGCAAGAATCACGGTCAGGGTCGTCGCAGCCTGTGGCGCAGACAGACCAACACGTATTTTGGCCGGCAGATAGAATCCATACAACGACAGCCAGATCACATTGATGAATCCCACCGCGAACAACATGCCGATCACGAGGTTTCCCGTCTTGACCCAGGAGACGGTCATCGTACGATTGGCCCGGCGGTAGTACAGAAAGCTGAGCGTGGTGAGAAGAATCAAAATGTTGATGGCGCCGTTCTTGGCCGACATGACGCCGTAATTTCCCACGACGGGATGTTGGGCCCCTCCCATGGCTTTGACCTCGCCGGCCGACATCAACACCGTATGGGGTGTCAACCACACGAAGAGCGCGAGCGTCAGCGCGCCGAGCAGAATCTGATAATAGGGCTGATACCGCTCCCCTCCCCGGATCCGGGCCATGCTTTGCCAGATGTAGTAATTCACACCCAGAAAGAGCGCGCCGATCAGGAGCGCCTGCACGACGAACAACCAGGTGAGCAATCCGCCCATCATCGTCACGCCCATGCTTTGGCTGAACGCATAGACCGACCGCATCAGCCAGTATCCGGCGATCGGCATGGGAAGCAAGGCGCAGACGGTGACGAAGAGAAAAATGTAGCCGACCCAATCGAAGTACGCCCGCTCTCCGTCCGACTTGCTGGTGAAGAATCGATAACATGCGTACGCGAGAACGACGGCGCCTCCGGACATGATGTCCGCGAGGAATCGATGGACATTCAGAGGATTCCACAATGCGGAATGCAAGAGGTGCCAGCCATTGCCCAAAAACCGTCCCGTCGAATCGACTCCTGCCGGCGCCATCATGAAGGCGGACCACGCATTGGCCAGCAAGAGCAACGCGGTCCCGAATATATTGGTCAGAATACCGATCGCCGCATGGATCCATTTCAAGCCTGGCTCCGCCATTCGATTCCAGCTGTAGTAATAGAGAATCAGCAGCAAGGACTCGCCGACAAAGACGATGGCATAGGCGGGCATGAAATCCTTGAAGGTCCCTCCCATGTACTTCATGAAACTCGGATAGAACCAGATGAACATGCCCAGCATGAGACTTCCGACCACGGCCGTGACCGACAAGGCCAAGAGCGCGACCTTTGCCAAATCCCTTGCCAGTCCGTCGTACCGGAGGGACAGGGAGGGATTTTTCGTGATGAGTCCGATGAATTCCAGCAAGGCGCAGAACAAGGGCAGCGCGAGGACGAACCCGCCGAAATACGTGTGTTGTTGAGTCACGAACCAAACCAGCAATCGGCTGTCCATCGAGCCGATCCGTGAATAGACCGTTTCGTGGGGCGTCGGAGCCGGCGGGCCTTGCGGCATACCCTCCGTCTTGAAATAGATATCGGCGCCGCCATCGGCCGACGCCGGAGGAGCCACCCCCGCCCATCCTCCGGCGACGAGAAGAAGACCGACAACGAACAACGGCACTACTGCGCGCGCAAATCCTGTCTGTGAGGCAGCCATCACGTCAGACCTTTGAGGTTGATGGCGCGGCCAACGAGGTGCCCGCGCCGGACTTTCCCAATATGCCCATGACAAACGGACAGCGAAGCATCGCCGCACTCACTTCGGGGGCCTGTTCATCTTCAATATGGCGACGATAGCCTAGATAATACCCATACAGGCCCATCAGCGCCGCGACCATTCCACCGGCGACCGCCGCACACCACGTAGGGACACCCGGCTCCCTCGCCACAAAGATGACGATGCCCGCCGCAACCAGGTAATAGGTCGAGGCGAACGCCATACCGGGCCACCACCAGTACTTCAGGGACTCACTGAGCTTGGTATCGAGCAGGCCGGCGGTCCATGGTACGTGCGGCCGCACTCCGCTGAAATACGCACCCAAGGCGATCGTGCCTCCCACCAAGGTGACGGCGGCCAATTGCACGATCAGCGCGACTTGGCCCGTCTGTGCAAAATGACCGAGAGAGGCCCCGAGAGCTCCCGCGAGCAAACCTGCCGCCACCCAGGGTCGCCATAGCACGGATCGAGAGCCGACCAATTCACGTAAGGAAGCGCCGTTCGGAAAGGTGGTGAACGGTCGTCCCATGATCTGCATTCTCCTGACATGACCGATCTCGAAAGCATCGCGAGCGACGGCGGTACAGGAAATAATCATGGCCATCATCGCCGGACCATCCGGATGTTGGAGGTAGTCGTATCCCACCAGCCAGAGCAGTGCGAGAACGAGAAGGGACAACTGTACCCCGTAGGCAAAACCGATCCAGCCGGCCATCCACCTCAACAGTCCGGCTCCGTCCTGCTCGCCCATGGTCCGCCAGTCACAGGCACGGCCGACACGATAGGCGGCCATGGCGGTCACGATCCCCAGCACGCCGCTGGCCAGGAGCAGCACCCACGGCTCCGACAACGGCAGGAAATGCTTGGCCAGTCGATAGCACCCGAAGGCCACCATCCCCGGCGCAAACATGACGATCCGCTTTTTCTTGCGGACCGCATCCTCCGTTACGGCGAGGCTGAGACTGGGCAAGACCCTCAGCGCCATCCGATGCAACATGGTTCTCTTTACCGCCTGTCCTTTGCTGCGCCCATTCCGAAGTAACGGGACTTCACTTCTTCCATCAGCGCGACCGTGATACGGTTGGTCCCTCGTTCCGCTGCGGTCCGCTCCAATTCGATTTTCGCCATCGCGCGGACGGCGGACGGCACATTGTCCAGGCGACGCTCGGCATCCGGTTCCCACTCAATCCGTTCGCCGCTCAGCGGGCCAAGCAGCCTGTCGTAGGTGACCACCCGTTCGTTGCCGACACGCAAACACTGTTCGACGTCATCCCGAACCAATGCCGCCAGGTAAGGCGGCATGCGCTCCAACCGGTGGAGCGCCTCGTCCGTCCACATCATGCGGTCGACGAAGCCCCTCGGCTCGCCCGCCGGCACCTCAACCCCGATCCTCAAACCACAACCCCGGCATTCCGAGCGTACAAACCATTGCGGTGATCCGCTGTCGTCGACCCGCTCCTCGATGCCCTCGCTATGCATCCAGCGCCCGCACCCGCAGGTCAGCATCACCTAACCTATTTTGCCCGGATACAGGATGTACAACATCGTGTAGGTGAAGCTGCCGGTCACGAACAAAATGCAGTAGATGATCATCGTGAATCGTCCGAGCGCGCGATGGCGCCGCGCACCGTTCGGCCAAATACGTTGAATGGTTGTTTCAATGCCAAGAACAAATGCAACGAGGACCAAGAAGCCCAAGTATACTTCGAATTTCCGCATGGAAAATCCAGCCGTTGCGCCCCGCACAGCGAAAGCCAGTAACGCCACGACCGTGGTCCCTCCCATGATCGTCCCAATCCGTTTCCAGGTGGTCACAAGAGGCGTTTCGCTCAGTTGTCGACGGTTTCCCAGGAACATCTGTGTGCGGAAGCCGAGGATGATCATGTAAATCGCCATGACAAGGCCGATGATGACCAAGATGATATGAAGGACAAGAACCGGAATAAACACATTGTCGTACAGGGCCTGAGAGCCGCCGAAGCCTTCTTTGCCCTCCACGGCCAGGACGCCCAGCTGTCGGAAGAGGTAATAGGCAATGAAGAAGGACAGCATGGCCACCATGCCGCCAAGCATCAGCCAATGATGCGCATCGGCCTGCCGCTTCTTCGCCTGAAACCACCCGATCACAAACAGCCCAGTGAACAGGGTCGCCATGAGCTGACTGAGGTCCGCTCCGATGGTCGCGTGAGTACCGAGAAACCCCGGATCTTTCAACCAATCCATGATGCCTTACCCGTCACCTTTCGTACCTAGGACGGCGGCGGTCGGCTCCAACTCCGTCGCGGAAACAAACCCAGCGCGGTTCATCCACTCAATCGCATCGGCGACCCTGTAGCAGCCGCCCTCTTGGGTATTGATGAGGATATGCACCGCGAAGGCGGTCGTCCAAGCCGGTCCCGTCCCCGTCTCGTTGAGAAAGCGGTCCTTGATGATCAGCCTCCCGCCCGGCGCCAAATGCGCGAAGACCTTGCGAACCAGAGCTGCGTTCGTCTCGAACGATTGATAGTGGAGAATATCGGACATCAGGACGACATCGTACGGTCCGCCCAGGTCGTCCATATTGAAATTGCCCGCTCGGAGTGAGATCCTCGACTCGAGGCCCGCTTCCTTGACGGTTTTTTCCGTCAGACGCAACGTTGCCGGCAAGTCGAAGACGGTCGCCGACAGGTCAGGATATACCCGGCAGAACGCAATCGCATTGGTACCGGCCCCCCCTCCCAAATCCAATAGGCGGATCGTCCCCGTTAAATTGAGACGCCTGGCAAAGTCGGGGCCGCTTTGGCGGCCGATTCGGTGGAGCACGGCCAGCACGTTGCCGCCAAGCTCGGGGTCGGTTTCGAACAGGTGCCGATCGACGGAACGCTGTCCCGTGCGGATTGTCTGCTCGAGCTTTCCCCAATTCTCCCACTCCGCGTCGTGGAGAAGCAGCAGATGCCCGACGAAGTCGGCCGAATGCCGAACCAGGTGTTTGTCGGTGACGGAAGAATTGCCGTAGAGATCGCCTTCCTTGGTCAGCAGCCTCATGGCCACCAGAGCATTCAACAGGAGCAAGAGCGCTGGTTCGTAAGCCCCGATGCGAGCGGCGATCTCACCGGCCGTCCTATTCTTGCCGTCCAGCGCGGTGAAGAGGTCCAGGCGGATCGCCGTCAGCAGGATCTTGGTTTCCCAGTAGTAGCCGATTTGGAAGATTTCCGCGAGTGAGAGTTCCCGTGACACACCCATCCTCCCAGCTTGCCCTTGCAGGATATTCAAAAGACAGGCCGCCCGATTTCAATATCCATCCTACGGGGGAAAGCCGTTGAAAGATCGCATCTTACCTAGATCGAAAACGCAAACGCAAGGCGGGACACCGCGATATGCCGCTCAAAACACGAAGGGCAGCGGAATCATCCGCTGCCCTTCGCTATCGACGAGGCTATCGTCGAGAACCGATTCGAGTTACTTGAGTTCAGCCTTCAGGTTCGCCGCTCCGCCTTCCGGAACTTCGACCTCGAACTCCACCTTCTTCCCTTTGCCAACAAACGGATGCCAGGCCACCACTTTGTGCTTGCCTGCCGGCACATCCTTGAGTTCGAACGAGCCGTCTTCCTTCACTACGGCATAATGCGCATTCGACACGGGGAGGAAGAAGGACTGCATGAACTCATGCTGATCGCACTGCAACCGATAATAGCCTTCCTTCTCGGCACCGCCGCGGAAGGTCACCGGCTTGTCCAGCTTATCGCCCTTCTTAGCGAGACCGATGTTGAAACCGGTCGCCGAAGTCGAGCCCTTCACGGTAAAGCTATGGGGATTGTGCAGCACGCCCGCGGTGGACTTGGGATCATCCGGATCTGCATCGGTATTTTCCACCTTGAATGGCCGGGTATTCACAACCACGCCGCTGAAGGGCAGAAATTCGCAAAAGGCCGCCGTAACTTCTGTTCCTGCATACCCGTCCATGAAGGCCTTGTCTTCAATATCGACGACTGCGACGACGGCGTTCTTCAGCCCCCCATCCTTACCGACTTCAATGGTCTTCAGGAACCGCTTATCGCCGTCCATCAAGGTCTTGTTGGGGTGCTTCGGGCAGAACTTGGGGTTCGGGAACTTCGAGAAGAGAAATTCCTTCTGCTCGGACTTCCCGGCGTAGGTGACCTTGCCGGTAATGGTTCCGCCGGCAAATGAGGCGACAGGCGTCGCAATGAACGCGACGGCTGCCACACCGAACACGACTGATAACGCACTCTTCATGGGACTGCCTCCTTGTGATTAAGAATTCCCGTTTCCCGGCTCGCGTTTCCCTGTATCTTCCACCGGCCTACTGAGAGAAAAAATGCTGACAATTTCCTCTCTGGTTACCTCGATAGTGAGATGCGGGCAAGGCTGGTCTGGGACCCACATGTATATAAAATTTTACCGTACGCTGTCAATTGCCGACAACCGGCTGAAAACCACTCTTGGGAGACCGTTTGCCTTGCTGCAAACGGAGGATGGCCCCTCCCGCGGTCGTCCGGACCGCTTCGTTCTGGTCATGCAGCGCCTCTTTCATAAGGGGAAGTACCGATGGATCACCAATCCTTCCCAGTGATCTGACGGCCACGATCTTCGGCCCCGGGAGCGGATCCGTTGCCAGATTCCCAAGAAACGACAGGGCACCGGCCACATTGCCTTTCGATGCTCTGCCCAGGGCATGGGCGGCCGAGGCCCTTGCTCCCGGATCGCTCTGTTGGGTCAACCCCCGCACCGTCGGTGCCACCGCCTCAAACGGTTGCCCGAGTTGAAGCAGCGCGGCGGCCGAGGCGGCCCGCACGGAAAATGCGCCGTCCTGAAGGGCCTGCTCGAGAGCCGGCACCGAGGCTTCATCGCCGAGGTCGGCCAGAGCCGAAGCAGCGGCTTCGCGGACGGCCGGCACGGGGTCGCGCAACAGCCGTTGAATGTCCTCGCGTGCCTCTCGCCGCCCCAAGTGGCCCAACCCCCTGGCCGCCGCCCCCCTGACAGAAGGCTGCTTGTAGCTCAGTGCCTCCAGCATGACTGGCACTGCGCGTCGGTCTTTCACGTCCGCCATCACCCGGATCGCCTCGGCGCGGTCCTCCGGATTCACCGCGTCCGCCGCCCGGCGCAGTGCGTCCCAGGCCTCTTTTCGCCCATGCCGCAAGAGTGCCCCGAAGGCCGCGATCCTGACGGTGGGCAACTCGTCCTTTGACGCCGCTTCCAGCAGAGGGACGACAGATGGATCGGTGCTGTGTCCGAGAGCCTTGACCACCCGGGCCTTGACGAGCCCGGCTTGGTCGTCGAGCGCCGCCCGCAATTTCGGCGATCTCCGTCCGGTTTCGGTTCGGCTCAACCCTTCCACCGCAAGCATGCGAACGGGGCCCGACCCGTCGCTGAGTCCGTCTTCAAAATACGGGATGACCTCTTCCGAGTCGGCTTCCTTCAGCGCCGTAAACGCCGCACCTCGCATCTGCTCGCGCATGTCCTTCAACATCACGGTAATGAATCCCAGAGCGACCTCCCGAAGGAGGGGCATCTCGTCCTGATTGGCAGCTCGCTCGAGCCGGTCATATTCCTCCAAGGCTTCCTTGGGATTGCCCAGTTTCAGCAGCGATCGAACCTTGAGCCGGCGAACGTCGGATGCGGAGGACGACGCGCCGTCCAACTTGGCGATTTCGTCCAATACGGTTTGATATTGCCGACTGTCGTACGATCGTTGAATCTCGACCGGCACAGCGGCCAGAACCATGGAGTGATCCGCGATCGTACCCATCCCCACCGCAACCATGAGGGCGGCTGCTGCCCACGTCCGATTCACAACTTCAGTGGTCATCTGGCGCCTCCGGACTTCACCAACTCCTTAACCCTGACGCTTCTGGACGGTTCCGATGACGCGTTTTCGATATCCCGGCGGCTCATCGAAGTAGAAGGAAGGCTGCGGCGATAACCGGATCCGCTGATATTCGAACGACCAATCACGATCTCGGCTCACCAATTTCAAGACGATGCCGGTCTCCACGTCCACCCACTCATAGAATCGTTCGATCCGGCCGTCCCTTTCCGTTTGGACCTCATAAAGACGCGTCGGCCGCCCTGCCGCCGTCGCATCGCCCACCGGCACCCGTTCCCGCTCTCCCGGCAATTCGGATTGTACCGGAAGAACGTCATCGTCATTGAGTGGCATGACCAAGAGCTCTTTTTGCTGCGCGAGAACGTACCAGGCCTCTCCCAAATCAAGTCTGATGATTTCGATCGCGGCATAGCCATGGTCGGTGCGAACGGCATACTTATACTCCAACCGCAGCCGATTCCCCTTCGAAAAGACTTGGGCCTGATGTCGTTTGCCGTTCACCTGTCTGACAAGACTGCCGGAAAAATCAGGAGTACCCGGTGAGGATACTGGCTGGGCAGAACCGGCCGAGCCCGCAAGGCACAGCACCATCGGAAGGGTGAGGCAGGCACATCTCATTTTCTGCGTACTGGCATCCCGCATGAACCACCCACGAATCACCCCAATCGTCCCTCGGGCGGTCGGCGGTCCGACCTGGTCCGGCGACCGGGTTCCGCATGAGGGCCATACGGCCATCCACGCAGTGTGCTGTTCGATCATCCGAAGAGAACTTTGAAGTCCGGCATTCCCGTTTGTACGGAGCATCTCACGGCAGCCGGGACGGCGGGCTGGCCGGCAATGAAATCCACGTCGGCTACTGTTGGTGCTCGACAAGCGGGTTGATCTCAACGGAATGGCCGAGCGATTCCGGTCCAAAACGGGGGTTGTGCATGACTTTGTAGGGAGTGCGATTCCCTTTGGGTGCCGGCAGAGCCAGATGTTCGACGACCGTGCCGTTCGGCTGGACAGTCACCATTTTTGTGGCCCCAGGACCTGTCTGTGGATGCCACACAACCAGTTGGTACGTGCCGGGAGGAACGTCTCCGATCGTGAATTTCCCGTTCCCATCGGTCAGCGCGTAATAGGGATTGTTCACCGCCATGGCCCAACTCTCCATGTAGGCATGAAATCCACACTGCATGTAGAACGTCCTGCGCCCCCTGTTCAGATATACCGGTCCGACGAGCGACTTACCCGGTGCGTGATTGTGGATGGCATGAAGATCACCGCGCCGATGCTGGTGATTCATGACCAGCGGTGTATTGAACAGTACCCGGGCTCCCGCCTCGATGGAGGTCTCGTATCCTTGAATGTCATGCATGACGGGATCCATGTTGACGACTTCCACGGCATGTCCGTTGCGCACGACCGTCACGAACGGCGTAAACATGCAATCCCGGGCCTCGATCAACGGAACCGACACCTCGAACGGTTTACCCGCTTCGACACCCTCCAGCAAGACGATCGCGTCCTTGAGACCGTTGTTCTCGCCGACGACGAAATCATGAAGCAGCCGCCATCCCTGCCCATTGGAAATGCGGCCGCAGTAGGCCGGATCCGGGAACGTAATGAGATTGAACCCCTTGGGCTCGGGGACCGGCCCGTCCAGGACCACCGTACCTTCGATGGTCCCCCCTCGCTGCACGTCGACCACGTCATAGGAAAAAGCGGGGACCGAGGACCAGCCGCAGAACAACCCCATCCATGCGAACAGAACAAGCGCGGATCGTTTTTGCGTCATGACTCCCCCTTGGCATCGTGTCGTTCATGGAATCTGCAATTCAAGCGTGGGTCTGATGTCAATGGACTTACCCAGAGCCTGCAATCCATAATGCGGGTTCTCTTCGATTTCATGCGCGCTGCGTCGTCCCTTGGGTGATTCGAACAGGAAATCCGCTCTCACCGTTTCTTTTGCGGGCACAGTGACCTTCTGTTCCAAGATGGTTCCGACGCCCGGATGCCAGACCGTCAGCATGTACTCCCCGGCAGGCACGTCGGTCAATGAAAAGGATCCGTCTTTTCCGGTCACCTGGTAATAAGGATTCTCGATGGCCAATCCCCAGCTTTCCATGTACGCGTGGAATCCGCACTGCATGACGAAAAACTTCCGGCCTTTCGTCATACGAATGGTTTCCTTCACCGGCTCACCCGCGAGATGTTCATGGGAATCGGCTCCGACATTTCGTTTGTGATGAGGATTCATGGGAAGCGGGGTATTGAACAGCACGCGGGGCCCCAGATGGGACGTCTCATAGGCTTGGATGTCGTGCATCACCGGATCCATGTTCATGATGACCACATCGGCTCGGTCCTGGACCACCGTCACGAACGGCAAAAACTGACAATCCCGCGCCTCAATCGTTTGCGGTTCGAACTTGAACGGCTTCCCCTTCGGGACATCCGAGAGCCACACGACGACATCCTTGAGTCCTCCGTCGGCCGCCACATCGAATTCCTTCAGAATGCGCCAGCCCGTTCCGGTTGAAATCCGGCCGCAGTAGACGGGATCCGGAAACGTAATCAAATTGAATCCTTTGGGTGTAGGTTTTCCCGCCGTAATCCGGACCTTGCCTGCAACCGTTCCGCCGTCCACAACCTGCATTTCCTCGTAGGCCCAAGCCAAAGACGCCCCCACGGCAATCCATAACCCTAGTCCCCAAACCACAACCCGTTTCATTGCAACCTCCACAAGAATAAGTCCTTTGATACGAAAACAACCAGTGACAATTTTGCCATCGTACCAAAAGCCCTCACCAAAGAAAAAGGGGGAGGCTGTGCAGCCTCCCCCTCGTTACTGTTGCAGAGGAAGAAATCAGCGGGATGTGAACCAACGGGTCTCGCTTGTTCGGGCGAGACCCGCCGTGGAATCGCTTCTTATTTCGCCGCGACCGGGATCGCGTGCGCCGCCTGCTCAAGCGATGCACTCTTCATCCCGGCACCGGCCCCGGACAGCGGCAACAACCGCTGGTCGCCGGACGGCAGCACGCGGAGGTAACCCCACTGACCGGACTGAGAATACGGCAACCGTTGATTGCTGTACACATAATCTCCCGGCAGGCGGTACGGTCCGCCGGCAGACGAGACGAACGCATCCAGCACTTCGGAACCGGAGAACTCGACCACGCTGATTTGGTCGGCGCCCCGCATGAAGGGCTCGATCGGCCATTCATGTTTCTCGATGCTGAACATGCCGTTCTGCTCGTTGTTGGCTCCGATGACGTGGATCCGGACCGGATCCCCCGCGTGCGATTCGATGATCGGCGTCGCGGGATCTTCCGGCTTGTCCGCTTTGCAGGGCTGGAACACCTTGCCCAGGGAGCAGCCTTGCTCCTCACGATACTTGTACGGCTCCGACCGATAGTTGATGCCGGTCAGCCCCGCGACGTTCTGCACATACGGCATGAAACTCGTGCCGATGATGTTGTCTTCGTCCTGGAAGAACAACGCCACGTCGCGATAGTTGGCTCTCATTTCATTGCCCGGCACGGTACGATCGATGATCACGTCGGCCGCCCACGCATTCTTGTTCGTCAGATCCGCGCCAGTCTTCGGATCCCGATATTTGGAACCCTTCGGACCGACCACGATCGCGCCGAACAAGCCGTTGCGCGGATTGGTCATGACGTTCCCCCAGTCCCATACCAGAGAGGTGGTTTCGCCGTTGAACGGATCCGCATAGTAGGTATAGGTCCGTTCTCCGCCGGACGCAATCGTCTGATCGCCGGGGTTGTTGCCGACGTTGGCACCCATCGAATCCTTCGGGTCAAAGACCAACCCGATGGCCGAGAAGGACGCCTTGCTGGCCTTCATCTTGTTCTTGAGATTGACCTTCACGCAATCGCCGACGTTGACGCGAAGGGTCAGCGGCATCGGTTGCGCTTCTCCGGACACCTTGGCAACGTCCTCTTCCAAGGCGTAAATCTTGGCCTCGGGATTGGTGATCTGGATCTTCCGCTCGAAGTCCACCTCGATCGACTCGGGGGCCTTCGCGTTGAACTTCATGGACGGATAATCCATCGCCACGACGCTGAAGGTCTTGACCGGCGCATCGGCCGGGCAAACCGGCAACGCCTTTGGAATCTCGCCTTTGACCGAGAATCCGGCCGGCAGTTTCTTCAGGTCGGGCTGCTCCTTGTCATAGACACGGATGATGCCCCATCCACCCTCCGAAAACTTGGAGGACCGGCCGTTGAAGTGGATATAGTCCCCGGCCAGGTGCCGCGGGCCACCTGCTTCCGGCACGACCAAATCGTACCGCTCAGCGATTCCGATATGGATCGAGTTCTTGCGGTTCGCATCCGACGCATAGCGCTCGGACCAGAAGGTGTGACCGGACAAGGTCCAGGTCATCGTCTCGTTCATGAGCGTATGCAGCAGGCGGAACACCATCGTGTCCCCCGTATAGGCGCGCAGAAGCGGCGTGTACGGATCCCCGTGAATCTGGCTGTTGAACGCCTGCGAAACATCCGGATTGGTCGCCAACCGCTGCGCGATCGGACCTGCGCGGAAGTTCAAGCCGCTTCCCGTCGTGTGGGTTCCGCCGTTCAAGAACGGCATCGGCGTCATGTACAGCTTCTCGGGCATCATGAACGAGACGGTCTTGCCCGCCTCCAACGCCACTTCGACCGGTTGACCGGGCGGATTGCCCGCCGTCACGATATTGACGGTGTGCGGCACCGTGTCATGCACCTGCACCATCAGCTCGCGGAAGCTGTTGTTCACGCCGTGTCCGACCGGCTCGTTGGTATGGATGTCGGCGATGGGGCCGCTCCAAACCAGTTTTCCGGTCTTCGGATCGTGATACGTCGAGCCAACCGGCTCGGCGATGAACGTGCCGAACCCGCCGTGCGGCCACGTCGTCGCGCCGAAGGCGTGGTCGTGCCAGAACACCGTTCCCACGTCCGCATCCACCCAGAACCGCTGCCGGACGAATTCCACCGTCACGATGTCGTTCGCCGGATGATCGTTCTTGAGTCCCTTGGCCAACGTAATGGTGTTGCCGTTGATGGCCTTGATGCGGGACACCTCGTTGCCTTTCACGTTATCGGCGCCCACAAGGATCAGAATGCCCACGTGGTATTGCTTGGCATTCTTCACGGTGAGCGTCGTCGCGCCTTTCTTCGCGGCGGCCGTCAAGACGGTATTCATCGGGGCCGGAAGGCCCTTGGTGTTTTTCTTTCCCAGCATCGTGAACGGACGCACGGACTGCTCATAGGAGAACCCGGTGATCACGCCGTCCGATGCCTGGTTGTCGAACTGGAGGAAATGCCAATGGGTATTGATCTTCGACGACTGGAAATTCGTGTAGTCGTCATCGTCCCACTCGCTGGTCAACGTCCAATCGACGCAATCATAGATGTTGCCGCGGACGACCAATGGATACTTCAAGTCGTCGTTGGCCCGGATCGCCGCTTCCTCTTCATGGAGCACGTAGATCAACCCGTTCGGGTCCACGACCGGCGGCTCCTTGCCTTGCGCCTTGGCGATCTTGATCGGCAGCTTGATGAAATGCACGTTGTAGCTCTTGCGGCCGGCGTTGACCGGACACAGACTCCAGTTGCCATTCTCGCCCGGCATCGCTTGATCGACGCTCTCTTCGCCGCTGGCATCCCGGCGGATCATCTCCAACCAGGGCGCCCCGACGTGATTCGGCGAGAACATGACGCGCTTGCCGAAGTGGGGAGTCAAATGCGGCCAGGCTACTTTCCCCGTCAACGGCTCGAACATGATCGGATGCCGCTTGCCGGGATGGCTCGACTTATACTTGGGATTGTCGATCGTGCTCTCCTTTTCGCTCATGGCACGATTGCCTTCCCAGGTCCAGTCAAGCACCGTAGCATCGTAGGAGACGATCTGACCCTTTTCGTCATCCTTGTGCCCGGGCTTACCCGCAGTGGGAAGCTGCATCTCCACCCAATCCTTGATCGTCACGATGGCCGGATTGGATTTCCAATTGCTCTTTCCCTTTTCCACGATCTTGAACTGACTGCCGAACCAATCAACGGTCTGGCCGATCAGCTTATCGGAGGAAATCGGGGCCTTGATCCGGCCTTTTCGGTCCGGCAATTCGCGCAGGTCTGGCATGACGTCGTTCCGCAGGTCGCCCTGCTGGATCGTGTTGTACACGCGCCAGTATCCCCACATGCCCGCGACGTAGTGATGCGCCACGTGGCAATGGAACAGGAAGTCGCCTGCCAGCTGTTGGCAGAGCCCCGATCCGCACTCGGTCTCCAGGTCCAGGGCCTCTGACGGGCCGATGACTTCGACGTCGACGCGATCGGTCTTATGGCGGATCACCGGATATTTGACCGGTCCGTTCACCGCGGTGGCCCAGAGGTTCATGTCGTCGATCGCCCGCGGACTGCGCGGCCATCGGATCGTCCCTCCGTGCGGGTGGTGGCTATGGAACACCTCCGAACCGCCGTGAACCAGCCGGAACTTCGCGGGATCGCCCATGTAGGAACGGGGAATCGTCGGGGAAGGATCGCCGAACGTGTAAGAGCTGTACCCCATCGATTCGTCTTCGAAACCGAAGTACTCGTGCTGCACGTGCATGTTGTTGATGCCGAA